>CAZRIB010000012.1:17292-21375 GCA_964600035.1 uncultured Ardenticatenaceae bacterium
ATTAAGCCCCTGCGTCCCGCAGGCGTTCGCCATATTGCTTTTCATAGTAGGCACGAAATTCGCCAGATTTGATTTTGCGCCACCACCACTCATTGTCGCGATACCAAACGGCCGTTTTCGCAATTGCTTCTTCAGCCGTGTGGCGCGGTGTCCAACCCAATGCCCGAATTTTGCTAATATCCAGGCTGTAGCGGCGGTCGTGCCCTGGGCGGTCAGCCACATGGCGAATCAGCGAGCGCGGCTTGCCCAGCGTGTCTAGCAAAATTTCCACCATGCGCATATTTTCCATTTCTTCGCCTGTACCTACATTGTAGGCTTCACCCAGCTTGCCTTTGTGCAGAACAAGGTCAATTGCTTCACAGTGGTCACGCACATATTGGTATTCACGCATTTGACGACCGTCGCCATACACCGGCAGCGGTTCACCATCAATGGCATTCGTAGCAAAAAGCGGCACAACCTTTTCCGGGTACTGGTACGGGCCAATGTTGTTAGAGCCGCGCGTAATGGTAACAGGCAGGTTGTAGGTGATGAAATAAGAATTTACCAGCAAGTCGCCGCTGGCTTTGCTGGCTGAATAAGGGCTGCGTGGATCCAGTTTGTCGTCTTCCTTGCTGGAATACCCTTCCGGGATATGGCCGTACACTTCATCCGTAGAAATTTGATGATACCGTTCAAGACCAAACTTCTTGGCTGCTTCCAGCAAGACATACGTGCCATAAACCCCTGTCTGGATAAAGGCATCCGGGTTCATGATAGAGCGGTCAACATGGGTTTCGGCTGCAAAGTTGACAATGGTGTCGATGTCGAACTGTTTGATGGTTTCCGCTACTGTTTGGGCGTCGCAGATGTCGCCTTTAACAAAGTGGTAGCGGGGGTCGTCCTGAACGCTGAGCAGATTGTCCAGGTTGCCCGCGTAGGTCAATTTATCGTAAACAATGATGTTGTAATCATCGTGCGTTTCCAGCATATAAAGGACAAAGTTGGCGCCAATAAACCCCGCGCCACCTGTGACAAGAATGTTTTTCACAAGTACACCTCGTTTGAATGGTAAATTTTTGCAACTGTACAGGGCTTGTCAAAATTAAACCGCGAAGCACGCAAAGGGCGCAAAGAATCGAACGTTTTCTTTGTTTTCCTGGCGGTCCTGGCGTTCTTTGCGGTTAATAATCACCGTGCCTGAATCGTTACAATTTTCAATGATAATGGTGAATGGTAAATGGTTGATACTGGAGAAATTGTAGCGTGGCTGACGGGTTTCAGCCACTTGGCCTCTATGCTATACTTTGACGACAGTCCTACGTGTTGTTGAAGAATACAAATTCATAATGAATGATTAAACCAATCTTTACTCATTAATCATTGTCCCTTTAACCATTACACCGTCATTTTTGGAGTAAGCCAACATGTCGCAGAATCGAAACTTCCTTTTTGTCAGTGATCTCCATTTAAGTGAAGGGCGTTACCCGGATAGTGGCAAATTGTCCCGGAATGAAGATTTTTTTCAGGATGTACCGTTTGCCCGATTGGTGGCCTTTCATGCCGGTAAAGCTGTAGACAGCCAGTCGCCGCCCCATTATCGGGATGTGCCCTGGATGTTGGTGATTAATGGCGATGTGTTTGATTTTTTGCAGGTCGTTTCTTTGCCGAAAGAGGGGGCTGAACTGGCGGAGGTGAAGGGGGTGACGACGTATGAGGCGTTGAAGGAGCTATCTACCAGTGAAGCTAAGTATGGGCTGGGGACGCGCAGCCCTGAGATTGTGTGGAAGTTAAGACAGGTGGCAAAGGGTCATCCGGTCTTTTTTCAGGCGTTGGCGTGGTTTGTGGCGCATGAAGGGAACCGGCTTGTTTTGATGAAGGGGAATCATGATATTGAGCTGTATTGGCCTGAGGTGCAGGCGGCTTTTCGGGATGAGTTGGTGGCGGCGTATGGTGCGTGGCGCACGGCCGTTTCCCAAACACACGACAATTGGCCGCTGCCCTGGCATGATGGCCTGCCGGAAGCATTAGACAGGGCGGCCTTGGACACGGCCGTTACCTTTCCCGCAGAATATTACCTGGAACCCGGCCTTTTTTATGCCGAACACGGCTGCCAGTATGACCCAATCAATTGTTTCACCAACTTTTCCGACCCCCGGCTGATGAACAAGCCCGATCTCATTGAACTGCCATCCGGCTCATTCTTTGTGCGCTACTTTTTCAATAAAGTGGAAGAAATTCATCCCTTTGCCGACAACATCAAGCCCATCATCAAATATATCAACTGGGTCATTAACAACGCGCCGTCAGCGGCTGTTCGTGTATTAGTCGATTTGCTGCCTAAATACGTGGTGGCCTTGTTCAAACTAAAAAAGAAACAGTTTCAGGATTGGCGGCGGCGTATGCAGGGGCAGGAACGCACACCGCAAGCAAATCTGGAAAGTGCGGCAGGCCGTTTTGAAAATGACCTGCGGCAGGTTCAGGCGCGTATCCGCAAGCAGATGGGGCGGATGTCCAAATTGTCGTCTTTGGGAACGATTGCCAGTTTGGTGTTTAAGCTGGGCGGGTGGCTTCTGCTGTTTACGGCCGTTCGCGCTTTTGTAAACAGCGACTATGGCGCAACGGTTTTGTATTTGGTGTTGAGCGGGCTGGCCGGTTTTGCGGGGTCTTATTTGGTGCGCTTGCTGGATGAGGTGCTGGCCTCTTCTTACTTGTTGACTGCGGCAAAGGAAGTGAACAAGCTGCTGAACGCGGCTGGCGATTTGAGCAGCGTACCTTTTTTGATTTACGGGCATGACCATGTTGCTTCACTGCATAAATTGGGCGAGTCGGGGGAACGGCCGTTTCCTCAATGGTACATCAACACCGGTACATGGATTCCTGTATTTAAGGAAGATGAACGGCTCCTGCGAGAGGACGTGCAGCTTACCTTTTTGCGCCTGGTGCCCGGCAAGCCCGGCTTTTTGCAGCAGCCCCCGGAACTGCTGCAATGGGATGCCGATGCCGACCGTCCACGTGAGATTCGCATGTTTGAAACAGGTGAGTAAAGTGGAGATTGGGGATTAGAGATTGGAGATTAAAGCCCGTCTTTGCTTTAATCTTTAATTTTCAATCTTCA
The DNA here is from genome assembly GCA_964600035.1 of uncultured Ardenticatenaceae bacterium. GTDB lineage: Bacteria > Chloroflexota > Anaerolineae > Promineifilales > Promineifilaceae > CAZRIB01. The sequence continues at coordinate 20,390 of CAZRIB010000012.1, forward strand.
GTCATTCTTTTACTTTGCTGGCGGACGAAATCGTCGATGAGCTGGCGGGCGATGCTGAGTTTAGGGGGGATTTTGGGCAGTGTGTCCGCTGTGAACCATTTGGCGTTTTCAATTTCAACCTGATCGACCGTGATACGGCCGTTTGCATATTCGGCCGTAAAGGCAATCATCAGCGAGTGGGGAAACGGCCAGGGCTGGCTGCCAAAATAGTGGATATTTTGCACTTCAATGCCCACCTCTTCCCAAATTTCCCGGCGCACACAATCCTCCAATGTTTCTCCCGGCTCTACAAAGCCTGCCAGCACACTGTAAAAACCACGTGGAAAACGGGCGTTGTGTGCCAGTAAAATCTCCTCCCCGTGCGGAGTGGTGCGTGTTACCCGCACAATGACCGCCGGTGACAGGCGTGGGTATTGGGTTAACCCGCAGGCTGGGCACACTTTGGCGCGTTCATTTGGGGCTGTTTCCAGCGGGGTGGCGCAGCGGCCACAAAATTGATGGGTGCGATCCCATTCCACGATTTGTACGGCTCTGGCGGCTACCCAAAAGAGTTTGTCTGGAATACGGCCGTAAACACCGCGCAAATTCACCGCTTGCCAGCCATCCGGCAGCGGCGAGTTTTCCGCAATTTCCCCTGCAAAACAGTGCAGGCGCGTTTCCCCTTCCAAAAAGCCTAAATAATTGACATGCGTCACAGTTACTGGCAGGTCGTCGGGCGTGCAGGCTCTTGGCAATGGCACGGCCGTATCGTCGCTTTTCAGCAGTAGATTGAACCCCTGAAATAAAAACCAGGCTGCCGGTTCAGGCAGTGTTACCGGTGGATTAATGAATGGGACGAAGGATGTGTTCATAGTGAAAGATTGATAATTTAGAGATTAGAGGTTAGAGATTGGAGATTGGACGGGCTGCAAGCAGCAGGTTACAGGTGCAGCGTTTCCTTTTCTCTTCTACTTCGCATCTTCTTTGTTGTGATAGATGCAAAAATT
>CAZRIB010000013.1:0-20450 GCA_964600035.1 uncultured Ardenticatenaceae bacterium
TGTCATCTACCTCATTGGGCTGGTAGGCATGGGCAAACCATGCTGCCAAAATTTCCTTTGCCATCACTTCAGACGTTCTCCGAATAGACAGGCACAATATATTGGCATTGTTCCACAGCCGGGCGCCGCGTGCTGTTTCTGCGTCATCGCATAACGCCGCCCGAATCCCCGGTACTTTGTTGGCGGCAATGCTCACCCCTGTTCCCGTCCAGCAAAAGAGAATGCCTTCTTCCACATCTCCCCGTGCCACACTTTCGGCAACCTGCCGTGCCACGTCCGGCCAATAGTCGTTGGCCTCTGCCAATGGGCCAAACAAGACCAATTCATGCCCCATTGCCTGCAATTCTGCAACGACGGCATCTGTCAGGGTCGTACGTTCATCGGAACCTACTGCCAGTTTCATAAGCTGTCTCCGCTGTAAATAGGACACGGATGACACAGATAAACACGGATAAAAATCTGTGTCATCCGTGAAAAAGGTAAAAAACAGGACGCAAATTTTCAGGATTAACGCAGATTAAGGATGACAGGGTGACAATCTCCCAATCTCCAATCTCCAATTTGCTACCTGCTTAATTATACGTGACGCGATGGGGCGGCCAAAGAGTGGGGTCAGGTATGGGTGTGGCGGCGACCGGGGTGGGGGAAACGGCCGTCATCCCCAACGGCAGGGCAACACCATGCTGCCCCAGCATATGAATGCGTTCCAATTCCAGCAGACGCGCCATATCCTGGTCAGAAAATTGGCTAACAGCGGCCTGCAAACGCGCCAACGCCTGCGCGTCATTCTCTGCCTGCATCCGCCGTCTTTGGGCAGCTTCCAAATTTTTACGCACGGCGGCGGGCATCTCTACCGAGCCAATCATAATCCGTTTAAGCTCATAACCGGCGGCGGCCAGCCGTTCACCGGCCATCTGGCGCAGTTCCCGCTCCAAACGGCGCTGTGCGCCCGGCTGCCACAACGTCTCAATGGTCATTTCACCCACCAGCAGGCGCAGGCAGTGGTTGACGTGCTTTTTGGGGATGATGGCGGCTTTGCGGGGCAGAGAGCGGGCTAATTTGGCCTGTTTATCGGCCGGAATGCGAAACGGGTTCAGGTCAAAGGAGAGCGTCCACTCAATATCGACGGGAATGCCGCTGCTGGTTTGTACGTCGCGGCACACGTCGCTGGTGGAATCGGCCGTTAAGTCGATGAGGCTGTGCAGCTGCTCGACAAAGGGAATAAGCCAGTAGCGCCCGGCGGGTAAAAAGCGGCTGAAGGTCTGTTTTTGGGTGTTATAGATGACACCAACGTGGAGTTCTGGAATGCGAATGTAGGCGGCCTGACGGTAAGCGAAGAAGATGGTGATGGCAACGGCCGTAAACCCGGCAGCTATCAGCCCAATTTGACCGGCGGCCAGGCCAGCCAGGAGCATAAAAACGAATGCGGCAGAAAAAATTTTGGTCATGGTGGGACTCCTTTGAAGCAATGATTAAGGATTAAAGATTAAGGATTAAGGATTAAGGATTAAATTATGCTTCTTTTCAATTTGTGTCATTTACACACTAATGCAAATATATTAGTGTCAAACTTACACTTTGTCAAGTCCCAATTTCAGGTGACATAATGTGTTCCCCGGGAAACAGTTATGTCAAAATAAAACGGCCGTTCCTCAGAAGAGAAACGGCCGTTTACCCAAATTAACCAAAGGAGGAGAAGGTTTTAGACAAATTCAAACGAACGGATAACCCGTACGTAATTGGCGCGTTCAAACGCGGCCGGTGAAGTTACATTTTGCTGGCTCAGGCTGCCACGAAGCTGGTCAAGTGATTCGTACTCTTTTTCTTCCAGCCAGGCTTCCATTTCAGCCAAAATTTCAGAAATACGGCCAACGCCGTTTCGCAGCAGTTCAGAGGCCATGTTAACCACTGTCGCGCCGGCGGCAATGCCCTTCAAAGCATCTACAGAGGTGTGTACGCCGGAAGTAAGCGCAAAATCTGTGTGGATACGGCCGTACAAAATCGCAATCCAGCGCAGCGGCAGCCGCAAATCATCAGACCGGCTCAGCTTCAAATTCGGAACCACTTCCAAATTCTCCAGGTCCAAATCCGGCTGATAAAACCGATTAAACAAAGCCAAACCATCCGCGCCAGCGTTTTCCAGGCGCCGCGCCATATGCCCCAACGCACTAAAATAAGGGTTCAACTTCATCTGCACAGGAATCGACACACTTTCCTTCACATCCCGCAGCACATCCAGATACAACTTTTCCACCAATTCACTCGTCATATCCAAACTGGTGGGAATGTAATACACATTCAATTCCAGCGCATCAGCCCCGGCCTCTTCAATTTCCTTGGCATAACGAATCCAGCCACCAGTGGAAACCCCATTCAAACTGGCAATCACCGGAATAGACAACGCCTTCTTTGCCTGCCGAATATGGCTCAGGTATTTATCTGGCCCAACAGCCTCATAAGACAACGCCTCAGGAAAATAAGACAACGCCTCAGAATAACTTTCCACACCCTCCGTCAAATAACGGTCAAGGGTTTGGCTTTCCATGTTTATCTCTTCTTCAAACAAGGAATAAAGCACCACAGCACCTGCCCCAGCATCTTCCATCTGACGCAGCGTCCCCAAATCACGAGACAACGGCGAAGCTGACGGCACAATAGGAGACTTCAACTCCATTCCCAAATAAGTTGTTTTCATATCCATGCTAAACACTCCTGTTCAGTGCAAAGAGGGGTGGGGCAGCTCCAAAAAGCCACCCCACATCCTCATCATGACACTAGCTGTGGCCATTTGCCTGGCCGTTTTCCGGTTTTCTGGCAGCCATCTCTTTATACATAGACCAACGATTCTTCACATCCTCTTGCGCAAGCAGCAGCAGTTTCTTTGCCCGTTCAGGATCACTTTGCTGCAGCATCCGGTAGCGCCCTTCACGGTAAATATACTGCTCCAATGGCAATTTCGGATCGCGAGAATCAAGCTGAAGCGGATTCTTACCCTCAGCCGCAAGGTCTGGGTTATACCGGTACAACGGCCAATAACCAGAATTCACGGCCGCTTTCTGCTGTTCAAGGCCATATTTCAAGTCATAACCATGTGCAATACAGTGGCTGTAAGCAATAATCAACGACGGCCCATCATACGCTTCTGCTTCCAGGAACGCCTTAATGGTATGCGCATCATTGCCACCCATTGCCACACGCGCCACATAAATATTGCCGTAAGTCATCGCCAACATGCCCAAATCTTTCTTTGCCAATGGCTTACCGGCCGCAGCAAACTTGGCTACCGCACCACGCGGTGTTGCCTTCGACATCTGGCCGCCCGTATTCGAGTACACTTCCGTGTCCAAAACCAGCACATTCACATTACGGCCAGAAGCCAGCACGTGGTCTAAACCGCCATAGCCAATATCATAAGCCCAGCCATCACCACCAACAATCCAGACCGATTTCTTCACAAAAATATCGGCCATACTGAGCAAATTACGCAGTTTGGGCGCAAATCCGGTTTCAATCTTCAGCAGTGTCTCAATGCGCTCTTTCAACTGCGCCACACGGCCACGCTGGGCATTGATACCTGCTTCATCAGCCTGATCTGCATACAAAATGCTGTCTGTCAATTCTTCGCCAATGTGATCACGCAGTTCACGCAGCAGTTCAGTCGCTGCCTCCAGGCGTTGGTCAAGGGCAACACGCATCCCCATACCAAATTCGGCATTGTCCTCAAACAAAGAGTTAGACCATGCCGGGCCACGGCCGTCTGCATTTTGTGCCCAAGGCGTGGTTGGCAAATTACCGCCGTAAATGGAAGAACAGCCTGTTGCATTCGCCACAACCGTGCGGTCGCCAAACAACTGTGTCAGCAGTTTCAAATACGGGGTTTCACCACAACCGGCGCAGGCACCAGAGAACTCAAACAGCGGCTGGAGAAGCTGCGAATATTTCACCTGATTAACCGGAATCATCGTACGATCAATCTCTGGCAATGTCAGGAAGAAGTCCCAATTTTCAGCTTCTTGCTTACGCAGCGGCAGTTGATCTGCCATGTTAATGGCCTTCAACTTCGGAACCGCCTTATTCTTCACAGGACACGCTTCCACACACAAGGTACAACCCGTGCAGTCCTCCGGCGCAACCTGCAATGAGAAAGCCATGTCCTTGAACTCTTTGAACCGGGCAGGCGCTGACTTAAAGGTTTCTGGTGCATTTTCCAGCAGTGCCGGGTCAAAAACTTTCATACGGATAACGCCATGCGGGCAAACCAGCGCACACTTACCACATTGGATACAAATATCGGGGTCCCACACAGGGATTTCAGTGGCGATATTGCGTTTTTCCCACTTGGTTGTCCCGGTGGGGTAGGTGCCATCGGCTGGCATTGCGCTCACGGGTAGTTCATCGCCTAACCCTTCAATAATGCGGGCTGTCACTGACTTGATAAACTCTGGCGCATACTCTGGCACAATAGGCGGCCGTTCAAACGTGCTTGTCGGCTGTGCAGGAACAGTCACCTCATACAAGTGGGACAACGCCGCATCAACGGCCGCAAAGTTTTGTTCTACCACCTGCTGGCCGCGCTTGCTGTACGTTTTCTCAATAGCCTTTTTAATCGCTGCAATCGCTTTATCTTTGGGCAGCACACCACTCAATGCAAAGAAACAAGTCTGCATAATGGTGTTAATACGCCGTCCCATGCCTGTTTCTTTGGCAACCTGGTAACCATCCACCACATAGAATTTCAGGTTTTTCTCAATAATGGCTTCCTGCACACTCCGCGGCAGGTGATCCCAAACTTCTTCTGCACTGTAGGGGCTGTTCAACAGGAAGGTCGCGCCCGGGGCCGCCAGCCGCAGCACATCATACCGTTCCAAAAAGCTAAATTGATGCACGCCAACGAAATTGGCACTGCTAATTAAGTAAGTGGCACGAATTGGACGAGGCCCAAAACGCAGGTGAGACACAGTCACCGAACCTGCTTTCTTGGAGTCATACACAAAATAGCCTTGGGCGTAATTGTCTGTCCCCTCACCAATAATCTTGATGGAGTTCTTGTTTGCCCCAACCGTACCATCAGAACCAAGCCCATAGAAAACGGCACGCACCACGTCATTCGGCTCAATGTTAAAGCTTTTGTCCCATTCCAGACTGGTGTGGGTGACATCGTCTTTAATGCCAATGGTGAAATGGTTTTTGGGTTTATCTTTGGTTAGTTCATCAAAGATGGCCTTGATCATGGCCGGGGTGAATTCTTTGGAGGACAAGCCGTAACGGCCGCCTACAATCTTAGGCATTACGGCAAATGGCGCGTTGCCATCAGCCACTGCTTCAATCACGGACGAAACCACATCCTGATAAAGCGGTTCACCAGCCGCGCCCGGCTCTTTTGTGCGATCCAGCACAGCAATCGATTTCACCGTTTCCGGCAGTGCCTGCACAAAAGCAGAAATATCAAACGGACGGTACAGACGAACCTTCACCAAACCAACCTTTTCGCCCTGAGCATTCAGATATTCAACGGTTTCCTGTGCCGTTTCTGCACCAGAACCCATCAAGACAATCACACGCTCAGCATCCGGCGCGCCCACATACTCAAACAGCTTGTATTGCCGGCCGGTCAATTGAGCAAATTTGTCCATTGCTGCCTGCACAATGCCAGGGGCAGCCTGGTAATAGGGATTCACACTTTCCCGAGCCTGGAAGAAAACATCCGGATTTTGTGCCGTACCGCGCAGCACCGGGTGGTCTGGCGACAAGCCGCGCTCACGATGTGCCCGTACAAGCTCATCATTAATCATTTCACGCAAAACGCTGTCGTCCAGCAGTTCAATTTTGTTGATTTCATGGGATGTACGGAAGCCATCGAAGAAATGGACAAAGGGAACACGGGCTTCCAGGGTTGCGGCCGTTGCAATCAACGCCATATCCTGCACTTCCTGCGGGGAATTGGAAGCCAGAAAAGCAAACCCTGTATTGCGAGCCGCCATCACATCACTGTGATCACCAAAAATGGAAAGCGCTTGTGCCGCAATAGACCGGGCAGCAACATGAAAAACGGCCGAAGTCAACTCACCCGCAATCTTATACATATTCGGGATCATCAACAGCAGACCCTGAGAAGCGGTAAACGTCGTGGTAATTGCGCCAGTCTGCAAAGAACCATGCACAGCACCAGCAGCACCACCTTCCGCCTGCATCTCTACAACCAACGGCACTGCACCCCAAATGTTCTTCTTCCCTTGTGCAGACCATTGATCTGCCCATTCACCCATTGGCGACGATGGTGTAATCGGGTAAATGGCGATCACTTCACTCACTTTATGGGCAACACGGGCTGCCGCCTCGTTGCCATCTATCGTAATCATTTGTTTTGTCATTGAAACCTTCTCCTTAGGTATCTTCAATTACAAAATGGCTGAAGATAATTGAAAAATTCCTTGCCTTTTTTGCAATCATACAGGCCATTGTAGTTGATATAACAACTGATTTAGCAGTGACAGATTGCAGCAATGACCGGGACAGATTGCACCAATGAGGGTGATTTATGTAACAAAATCCAATTGCTCAAAAAAGGGGCTGGCGAGAGACGCCGCCAGCCCCAACACGCAAGGAGGTAACACTATGAATGACAATCGGCCGGCCTAAAAACGCCTGACTAGTGCCATCCGAAAAACAACTTACTCAGCGTCAGCCAAAGCAGCATGGGCAGCAGCCAGGCGAGCAATCGGTACACGGAACGGTGAACAAGAAACATAGTTCAGGCCTAATTTATGGCACAGTGCAATGCTCTTGGGATCGCCGCCATGTTCACCACAAATACCCACTTCCAACTCTGGGCGCGTTTTACGACCAGCTTCCACAGCCAAACCCATCAATTTACCAACACCATTGGCATCAATGCTGGCAAACGGGTTCTCTTTCAAGATGCCGCGTTGAATATATTCCATCAAGAAGCCGGATTCAGCATCGTCACGGGAAATACCAAAGGTTGTTTGGGTCAAGTCGTTGGTCCCGAAGGAGAAGAATTGGGCAACCTCGGCAATTTCATCTGCTGTCAAGGCGGCACGCGGAATCTCAATCATGGTACCAAACTTGTAGTCCACTTCGATGCCCTGTTCTTCCATGACTTCTTTGGCAACGGCTTCCAGAGCTGTTTGCTGTGTACGAAGCTCATTGATGTGTGAAGTCAAGGGAATCATGACCTCTGGATGAACGTCTACACCGTCTTTGGCGCAAATGCAGGCGGCTTCAAAGATGGCACGCACTTGCATCTGGGTAAGTTCAGGAATGAGGATGCCCAAACGTACGCCGCGTGTACCAAGCATGGGGTTCATTTCGCGCAGCGCTTCCACACGCTCCAGGTAATCCTGTTTGATGCGAATTTCTGACAATGCGGCATCGATTTCGCTTAAGGTGTGGTAATGCTGGGTGCGCACTTTCAGGTCTGCCAGGTCTTGTACCAGTTCCTCATAGGAGGGCAAGAACTCATGCAGCGGCGGATCAATCAGGCGGATGATGACGGGTTGGCCGTCCATAGCCCGGAAGAGACCCTCGAAGTCGCTGCGCTGCAAGGGCAGGAGCTGATCCAGTGCTTCTTTGCGATCGACGGCATGTTTGGCCATGATCATGCGCTGTACGATGGGCATCCGTTCTGCTTCAAAGAACATGTGCTCGGTACGGCAGAGGCCGATACCTTCTGCGCCATATTCGCGGGCACGTTGGGCATCGCGCGGGTAGTCGGCATTGGCCCAAACGCCCAGTTTACGGATTTCGTCTGCCCAACCAAGCAGTTTGAGCAGGTATGGGTTTTTGATGTCTGGGACAACGGTTTCCAGTTTGCCCAGGTATACGATACCTTGTGTCCCGTCGAGTGAAATCCAGTCACCTTCTTCGATGACCAGTTCTTCATTGACGGTCATGCGGCGGGCAACCAGGTCGAGTTCCAGTTCGCTAACACCGACAACGGCCGGTTTACCGAATTGACGGGCAACGAGGGCGGCGTGGCTGGTACGGCCGCCTTTGCTGGTGAGGATACCTTGGGCGGCCAACATGCCATGTACGTCATCGGGTTTGGTTTCTGGACGAACCATGATGACGTCTTTGCCTTCTTCTTTGGCCCACCGTTCGGCGGTGTCGGCATCAAAAGCGACCATACCGACGGCTGCACCTGGGGAAACGTTCAGGCCGGTGGCGATTTTTTGGGCTGTTTTAACGGCTTCGGCATCCAACTGTGGGTGGAGGAAGAAGTCTACTTGTTCTGGTTTGACACGGCGCACGGCTTCTTCTTTGGTGATGAGGCCTTCTTCGACCATGTCTACGGCGATGCGGACTTCTGCCTGGGCTGTGCGCTTGCCGTCACGGGTTTGGAGCAGGAAAAGTTGGCCGCGATCGATGGTAAATTCCATGTCTTGCATGTTGCGGTAATGTTTTTCCAGCTTTTCTGCAATTTCTACAAATTGGGCGTAGACCTCTGGCATTTGTACTTTGAGGTCGCTGATGGGTTGGGTGATGCGGATACCAGCCACAACGTCTTCGCCCTGGGCGTTCATCAGGAAGTCGCCTTCCAGTTCTTTTTCGCCGGTGGAGGCGTTGCGGGACATGGCGACGCCTGTGCCTGAGTTTTCGGAGATGTTGCCGTAGACCATTGTCTGGATGTTTACGGCCGTGCCCAGGTCATGCGGAATACCGGCGGCATTGCGGTAAGCAATAGCACGTTTGCTGTTCCAGGATTTGAAAACAGCTTCTGTCGCCCGCTTCAACTGTTCGTACGGGTCTTGCGGGAACTCTTCATTGGTATAAGTTTTGTAAATTTGCTTGAACTGTTCCGTGACAACTTTCCAGTCCTCTGCGCTCATTTCAGCATCGGTATTCACACCGGCTGCTTTACGTTGGGCTTCAATAACGGCTTCAAAAACCTCATCCGGCACACCCATTACCACGCCGCCAAACATTTGGATAAGGCGGCGGTAAACATCGTACACAAAACGCGGGCCTGTACGCTTAATCATTTCTTCAGCGACGGCGTCGTTCATGCCAATGTTGAGGACGGTGTCCATCATGCCGGGCATGGAGAACTTTGCGCCGGAACGGCAGGAAACGAGGAGGGGTTTTTGCAGATCGCCAAATTTTTTGCCCATCTGCTTTTCTACTTCTGTAAGGGCTTCCAAAACCTGATCCCACATACCTTCGGGGAACTTTTCACCAGCGGCGAGATAAGCATTGCAAGCTTCTGTTGTTACGGTCAACCCTGGAGGAACAGGAACACCCAGGCGGGTCATATCGCCCAGGTTTGCGCCTTTACCGCCCAATAAACCGCGTACATCTTCCCAATTGCCACCGACATATTCTTCGGCTTTATCTACTTCACTAAAAAGGTATACGTATTTCATAGTTGTTTTTCCGGTCCCATTTGTGTTTTTATCTTGTACCTCTGATGGATTTGCTAAAGTTGCCATTCAATAACCTCCTTGCAGGAATTACCTGGCCAGTAACTCCCGGTTTTAATGTGAATATTTGCGTGCGTTGTTCAAGTTGCTGTTTTGTCAGCGTGTTTGGGCTATTTGGGAACGTGGATGTCGCCTGTAAGACATTTTTGTGGGGTCAACCCCACGATGACACATAAAAAAAGCCGCGTTACGCAGCCAGGGATTCATGTGGTCAAAGGGCGGTATCCGCTTGGTATTTTAAGTGGGGGGGAGTTTGTGTCAGAGTGACAGAATGCACCTATGGGTGGGACAAACGTCACAAGCAGCCTGTTTACATGAAATATATGGGCTATATAAGGCTTGTTTGTGTGATTTATAACGCATAGTGTCATATTTTGGGGTGTCTATGGGGTCTATGGCGTGGAGATGCAAAAGTACCAATACGGCCGTTTCCGGGTAATGTAGTGCCACTGTCCGCCAAAATCATCAGGCTGGGGTGGCTTGCCATCTGACCGGTAAAAGTAGCCGGCATAACGCTGACTGCTTGCCCATTCTGTGAAAAAGAAAATGCGGGTAATGTTGTCATGCCGGTCAATGAGGATACGGCCGTCCGCAGTAGCATAGCGGTACTGCGGCGGCAGTGTCACCAGACCATCTTCCACCACAACCTCCCCCGCTTCTATTTTGGCCACAATCTCCTGATAGGTGCGCCAGCGCCAACGAAATGACAGCTCCTGCCAGAGGCCATCAAATGGCACAGTCTGGACGATGAGCAGTGTGCCCAGGTTGATGATAAGGGGCATGGCGGCCAGCCGGCGATTGCGGCTGACCACCAGCAGGAGAAAGGAGGAAAAAATGAGGGCAATGAGGATGTATTGCAGGAAAACAAGAATGGGCAGCCAGCCATTTGGTTGGCCGGGTTTGTGTGTCAGGGTAGACACGGCCGTTAACAGAACAAAGACCAGCCCAAACCAGACAGATACAACGCTCAACCCGGGCATTTCGACGCTGTCATTTTGTGGCTCTGACCAAGACAGTTGGCCCATCTTTCCTCCCTTGAACATGACGAATGACGACTTATGGCAGGATAACAAATTGAAGAAAGAACAAATTTTTTCTTGATTCTTTGCGTCCTTTGCGTGCGGTTAGTATTTGGTATGACCTGTATGGTTACTTATGAATTTTGTTATTTGCCAGGCTGTCCATGCGCCTGCCAAATCCACAGCCAGGTCAAACAGCTCGGCAAGGCCAAACGGCCGTGTTTTGAAGGTGACCAACTGCAAAATTTCCTGGCCTAGCCCCAACACAAGCATGATGCACGCAAAAAGCCACCACCGGCGAACGCGCAGCAGCCGCAAAACGGCCGTTCCGATTGCTGTAAATAAGAGCCAATGCCCCACTACATGCGCCAATTCTGTGCCAAATACGGTGTTCACAACATGGGCAAAAAAGTGCCAGCGCTGCGCCAGCCAGCCATAAGGGAATAAAGCCAGGGCAATAAAGGTAAGTGTGGCAAAAATCAGCCAGTTGGAATGTGTTTGTTTTTGAAAAAGCATCGGTTCCTCGCATTTGTTGAATTGCCTCCAGCTTAATGCAAGGAAAAATGATACGCGACGGTTTGAATACGGCCGTAGACGCACTCAGGTGCTTGACTTGAACACACGTATAACACGTAAATTAAAAGTCACTACAAGTGTTCTCGTCAAACAACCTAAATAAAGGGTTATAAACATGATTTCAGAAGTTAATTCCATCCAAAGAAAGCGGTTCTCTCCACTAGCATCATTTTCTATCTGTTTTTCCCTGGCAGTCATTCTATTCAATGCTTTTCAATGGAACCTTGTACCTGTGTTGACTGTTTTTTTGATTGGCCCATTTTTATTATGTTCATGGATTATTTTGGCTATACTGATAATACTCTCTCTTGTTTACCTGCTTCGACAGATAAGGATACATCCAAAACAAGCTTTTATACCTTTAGTCATCAATGTCACCACAATTTTGATTTTATTGTTTGTTCCCTTCACTAATTTTTGGCTCGCATTTGAATTCAGGTTAAACAAAAGTGATTACGATAAAGTTGTTGAAATGGTTAAGAATGAAGAAATTCAACCTGACAACTTTGGGATCGCTAAGCTACCTTCTGAATACGCCCATGTTTCACAAGGTGGGGATATTCTTATTGAAAAAGGAGACGGCGTAACCAGCGTTTTTTTCTTTACGTTCATTGGCGTTTTAGATAATTTTTCTGGGTTTATGTACCGTTCAAATGACATGCCACCGCCAGAAGGGTACATGGGAGGCGACTGGTTTCAAATAAAAAGAAAAGAACCAAATTGGTTCTTCTGCGCCTCCAAGTAAAAATATTTACTGATGCAATGCTGTGACCAGTGCCCCCTCTCTGTAATCTTTTGCGTCACAACACCGAACACTGAATACTAAAACCCATGCTCAAGCTACTAATCGTCGAAGACAATGAAAAATTACGACCAGCCCTGAAAAACGGGCTGGAAACCACTGGTGCGGTGCAGGTTATCCACGACACGGGAACAGGTGAAGACGCGCTGGCCTTTTGCCTGCGTCAGCCGCCAGATGTGGTGTTGATGGATGTGCAGTTGGCCGGTGAAATGAATGGCATTGAAACGGCCGTATCCATTCGCCGCGAATATCCCCGCCTGCCTGTTGTCTTCTACTCCATTCAAGACGACGACGACTATTACCGTGCCTTCCGGCAGGCAGGCATCCTCAGCCACTACGCCTACGTCCGCAAATCCAACTATTTGCTGCCACAAATGATTGTGCCCCTGCTGCGTGATGCTGTGAACGGCCGTTCCTTCATTGACCCTGACATTGAATCTCGCGTGCAGGAAGTGCGCCAAAAAGACGCGCAAGACCCCATGGCACTGCTGGAACCCAACGAACAAACCGTCGCCCGCATGGTGGCACAAGGCATGAGCAACGAACAAATCGCCGCCCGTCTCGGCTTCCGGGACAAACGCACCATCAGCCGGGTAAACGGCCAAATTTATACAGCCTGGGGACTAAACAGCACCAAAACCGACGAGAAAGTCGCCCGTACCCGTGCCGCCATCATTGTGGCAAACGGCCGTCTCATTACCTGGGACGACGACGGCACGCCTCGCATTCAAAATGAACGGGGCGAGTGGGTGGAAATGACGAATACATAATGGATTAAAGATTAAAGATTGTGCGCTTTAACCTTTAATCCTCAATCTTTTACTCTTCAATCAATGAGCAACAACCTCTTTCTCGATTGGGCCATAACGGCCGTTTCCATATTTAACGCCATACTCCTGCTTTGGCTGGGGCTAACGGTTGCCCTGAACGCCGAAAAACGATCATGGGGCGTATGGCTGGGCAGTGCCGGGCTGCTCCTGGGCGGGTTTTTCTTCATCAGTCACACCGTCATTTTGGCACTTGGCCCCAGAAACCTGTCCTTTGCCAGCACCGTTTTTTGGTGGACGGCGGGACTGATTCCGGCCATCGTGCTGCCTTTTGGCTGGTATGTCATCATGCTGTGGTACGCAGGCTACTGGTACACCCCACCAACCGCGCTGCGCAAACGGCAGCGGCCGTATCTCATCCTCACCATCACCCTGCTGCTGGCCGGGTTAGCCACGCTCGTGCTGGGTATCATGCTCCTCATTGCGCCCACAAACCTGTTTCAACAGCTTCGTTTCTTCATTCGCTGGTCAGTAGCTGGCATTCCCCTGCTTATGATGGCCTACTCTGCCTACGTCATTTTGTGCATTGGCCTTTCGCTCGATGCCTTGCGGCGGCCAGCTCCTTCACGCCGGGTTATGGGAGACTTGGCCCGGCAGCGTGCCCATCCCTGGTTGGTGGGAGCAACCCTGGCCCAAATTGTGGTCAGTTTGTTGGTGGCAGGCACGCTGGCCTGGCTGATGCAAGATGTTCAGCAGCAATCTTTTGCAGAGCTTTATGAGGACACGGCCGTTACCCTTGCCTGGCTCGACTTGTTTACCGAACTGGTTATCAGCGCGGCAATCATCATGCTTGGGCAGGCACTGGTTTCCTATGAAGTATTTACAGGCCAAACACTGCCCCGTCAGGGTTTGCGGCGGCATTGGTACAACACCATCGTGATGGGACTGTTTTTTGCGGCCATTATTAGCGGCGCTATTACGCTGGCGTTACGGCCGTTATACGCCGTTATGCTGGTTGCTTTGATGGTGGCCGTCTTTTATGCCCTGTTTGCATGGCAGTCCTTTGCCGAACGGGAACGCACCATGTCGCAGCTGCGGCCGTTTACCACCAGTGCCCGCCTGTATGACCAGCTCATCACGTCCCCATCCCCAGCCAGCCCGGATACGGCCGTGCCATTTCGGGCGCTGTGCCGGGACATTCTCGATGCCTCTGTGGGGTATCTGGCGGCATTAGGCCCCATTGCGCCGTTGGTTGGCCCGCCCATTACCTACCCGGAAACGGCCGTCTTATCCCCAACAGCCCTGCCGGCGCTCCGCCCCCTGCTAACCAAAGGCGACTTGATGATACCCGTTGACCCAACCGTGTACGGCCGTGCCGTTTGGGCTGTGCCTCTTTGGAGCGAACGCGGACTCATTGGGGTATGTCTGCTGGGAGAAAAACTGGGCGGCGGCTTGTACACGCAGGAAGAAATAGAGCTGGCCCGAAACACCGGCGAACGACTCATCGACAGCCAGGCCAGCACAGCGATGGCACAGCGGCTCATGGCACTGCAAAGGGAACGGCTGACCCAAACCCAGATTATTGATCAACAAACGCGGCGGGTTTTGCACGATGAAATTTTGCCGTCGCTGCAAACGGCTATGATTGCGCTGGCGGGACAAAACACGGACGCAGAAACGGCCGTTGCCCAAACATTGCACCAACTGGAAGATGCCCACCGCCAAATTTCTGACTTGCTGCACCAAATGCCCACCACCACAGCCCCGGAAGTACCCCGGCTCGGGCTGGTAAAGGCTTTGCAGCGCACCATTGCGCTGGAGTTTGCCCAATCGTTTGATGAGGTTTGCTGGCAAATTTCGCCAGACGGGGAGTCGGTGGCACGTGCTTTGCCCACAATGACGGCGGAGGTCATTTATTACGCGGCTCGGGAAGCAGTGCGGAATGCAGCCCGGTACGGCCGTCACCCATCAGCAGCAGACCCATTTACACTGACGGTTCAAATTGAAGCAGACAATGGCTTGAAGTTGGTGGTAAAAGACAATGGGGTGGGGGTAACGGCCGTTACTGCAAACAAAGGCAGCGGTCAGGGATTAGCCCTGCACTCCACCATGATGGCCGTCATCGGCGGCGCACTTACCATAGACAGTGTGCCCGGCACATTCACCAAAGTGACACTTACCCTGCCAACCGCCACACGCTAACGATTAATTTTTCTTTTCTTGCCGCTTGCGCCAATAACGCATAATGCCATCCACAGACATATACAGCGGATTGGCTGTCTCGTATTGATGAATTTCCGCATCCGTCAGGCCAACCGCGCGCGCCCGCTCAATCGTCCAATCGCGATACTGCATGACCAAATCGTCACGGCTTACACCGGCTTCCATGCGCACACGCACAAACTCAGCCGCATCGCCAATCAACGCCCGAAACGCCTGCAAATGTCCCTGCACATCAGTTACCGCGCCAAAATGGGTCGGGTAGATGGTATCAAACCGGGCCGCCAGCAGCCGGTCAACCGTTTGCACCCACACTTCGCGGTCAAATTCCGGCGGCGGGGCAGGAATATCCACCAACGGCAAATTCATCAACCGCAGTCCGGCCGCATCCCCGGTAAAGGCGGTGCTGCCCAACTGGTATGTGTGATGATGGCGCGCATGACCGGGTGTTTCCAGAGCCGTAAAGGTCAGACTGCCGATATTTACTGTGTCGTTGTCATACAGCTCAGTTAAACGTTCAGCCGGAACGGGCAGCATTTCTCCCCAAAGGGTATCCATCTTGTCGCCATAAATGCGGGTAGCGCTGGCCAGCAATTTAGATGGGTCAATGAGATGTCTTGCACCAAAGTAGTGGACGTAGACGCGGGCGCCTTGTTGTGCCCACCATCCGGCCGCGCCAGCATGGTCCAGGTGAATGTGGGTTAAAAGCACGTGCCGGACATCTTTTGGCTGAATGCCAAGTTGTTTTAGTGCGTCCAGGCAGTGGTTAAGCGTAGAGCCTGGGCCAGTTTCCACAAGTACAGGCCCCTCACTGCCGCTGTCTATGACGTATACGGCCGTTGCATGGGGAACACCTTGAAAGTTCAGATCGATTGTGTGTATTTGAGGCATCTTCATAAAAGTCATTATATATCCCTTTTTATGGGGGATCATTATTTCCCCTCCCGTATTTGAAAAGAATACCAAAGCGATTGAAGAGGATTTTTGGGTGCCGGCCAGTAAATGGGGTGGTGGGCATGGTGGATGGCTTTGGCAGCTAAACGGCCGTTGGCAAAAAAGCGCCGGTCAAACGTTACGTGACTGTTCCCCGTCGTCCCTGTATTCGACAGGCCAGTCAGTTGGCGATTGACGCGTTTTTTTGCACGTCTTGGACATTTGCTGTGTGGGCCAAAGTAATTATTAGGAAGCTGCCATGCCCAATATTGCTTGCCTGCTGTGCCGTGCTGCCCCTTTTGGTCGCGCCATTTGCGGGCGGCACGGCCGTGTTCCCAGGCAATTTCATGCGGATCTGCCTGGGCAACCGTGGGTCCCAGGGCAATGTTATGCCGTTTGCGCACACCAGCGCGTTTTTCATAAATGCGTTGGATGCGTGGGTGGATATTGGTCAGCGCGGATATGGTTTCGCGGGCAATGGGGGCGCTTTGGTGGCCAACGGCCGTTTCTCGTTGGCGGCCGCTGTGAAAACTGGCATAAAGGTGTGCGCGTACCGTGCCGATTGGTTCGGTCAAAATATGTACGGGCAAAGCAACCGGTGTGCCGTAAAGTCGATCAACGCCTAGTGCCGCGGCCGCTTTAGTTGTGCTGCGCAGCCAGATACGGCCGTTGTTCCGTACCCAAAAAACACCTTCCCCCGCTTTTAGCAAATTGCGAAACTGCCGTTTGCCACAAATACGCCACCGAGAATCTTTGTCGGTCAGTCGTTGGCGTGCATCCTGAATGGTATGCCAACCTTTGCCGGCCGTATCCAAAAATTTGAGCAGCAGCCACAGCCGTCCACTCGCCGCCATCCGCTTCTTTAACATCTGTACAGCCAGGGTAGGGTGTAAAACGATAAAGTCATTGTGGCGTGCAGTGGGCTGGATTACTGGCTGCGTTGTTTTTGGCTGGTATGTGCTTTCTTCAAGGGGGCGGCTGGCTTCTTTCTTATTATATGAGGCACGCACGTAAGCGGAAACGGCCGTGCTGCCCCAACCCAGGTGCGGTGGTAGTTTTTGTAGAATGTCGTGAATAGGGGGAACTTCTTGCCGGGCTGTGTTTTTGACGATTGCTGTCTGTTGGGAAACGGCCGTGTTTCCATTCAACCGTTTGGCACGGCTGGCAGACTGTAACTGGCGTAATCGGGCTTGCGCTGCTTGCAAAGCCGGAGAAAGAGAACCGTTACGACGTTCCACAGCTCATCCAGTCGGCAGGCAAACAGCACCCAAGCCCAACCAGCAGAACTATAAATGAAGAAACAAGCTACTTCATTGACAGTCCCAAAGGGCTATGCTATGCTCTAAGCCTGACCGGTGAGCTACCTAAAAAGGGGCACAAAAACCCCCTCCCCAATGAAGGGGCGCTGTTAAAATGGTGTTGGCGGCACCTAATAGCGTAAGGCAGCTTACTTGTATCAAGATAGGCCAGGCGTAAAAACGCTTGGCCTTTTTCACGTTAATTAAGACCAGTAAAAACCTGACATAAAGTATCAACAACTATAGTAGATAGAATGGAAACAAACGGCATTAGCTGTTAATACGACCAGGTTAAAGGCAGTCTATCAAAAATAAAATTGGGTGTCAACCAATCTATATGCTATAGATTGTAGAAATAACAGTAATATGACCATAAAAGTGATATAGAAACGGCCGTATTACAAGCTTGACAACCAAAACAACCTTATATACGATACTCCCATGGACAATATGCAGATCGATTTCGACCAATACAAACCAAACTGGGACAAACTCGGAGTAGTCGTCCCCCCATTCACCATAGAAGCTGACCCCCGGTTCATGTACTTATCTACAGAAACGCGGCGAGCACTTTCCAAAGTCAGCTACATGGTAGAAGCTGGCCAAGGAGCTTCAGTTATTGTTGGCGAAATCGGTACAGGAAAAACAACCCTGGCATCATGGTTTCACAGCCGTTACGATCGACGTCCAGATTTCATTGCGGCTAAAATAGACGAGGCCCCTAAAAAAAGCGGCCTACTACTTCTTCGTCGAATTGCAGCAGAATTTGGTCTACGTACCCGAAGAGCCACCGAAGATCAATTGAACGAATTTCGTTCTTTATTAGTAGAGCAAACTGCAAAAGGTATCTTGCCCCTTATTATCATCGATGAAGCACACGAATTGGGACCAGAACAATTTGTTGAGCTGCGTAGACTGTTAAATTTCCGTGACCCACGAGGCGGCAAAGCATTCCAGCTCATACTATTAGGGCGCCCAGAATTAGACATTAATTTAAGAGAAGTACCTGATTTTAATGACAGAGTGGCAACAAGATCTTCGCTCGATCCATTGACCCCCGATGACACAAAAGCACTAATTGAGTATCGGTTACTGGCAGCAGGGCGTGATTCAAAACTGCCAAAACTATTCACAGATGATGCCATACTACCCATTTGGCGTGAAACCCGAGGGTATCCACGCAGCATTTGTTTGTTATGCTTACATTTATGCCTGGAGCTTCTAGCAGCAGATGGCACTGTCATTGATGAAGCTTTTGTTTTAGATTTCTTGCGCCGTCAGCAGGAATATAGACAGGCATCTGAATAGTAGAAAAAATGGCATAACCACATATGAGTGAGCAAAAAAAAGAAACCAGGGAAGAAAAAGCCCCAAGCACATTAACAGCCTTATTAAAAGAAAAGCCCAAACGTGGACGCCCCCCTCGTTCCGTAAGCCGCAAAAATGTTTATGTTGCTTTATCGGAAGAGCACAAAAAAGCAATGTCTCAACTTTCACAAGAATTGCCAGACTGGTTAAGTCGTTCAGATTTACCTGATCTGGCAATTACAATGTTATATGCACGTATGGAAGCTTTGCGTAAAGCTGTAGCAGATCGAGACAGGGAAATACCAGAAGGGATAACTGATTTGGAATCGTTGTACTTATTATGGGATTTGCCGTTGCCTGAAAAAAATAATAGCAGTAACGAAAAATGGACATCGATTCGTGTGTCACCTCAGCAATCAATTGAACTTGGTCGTGTGCATGGCACACTAAAAGTACTTTTTGGCACAAATAGAAGCCAGGCCTTTGCACTTGGCCTAGCCTTACTTTTCCAATACCTCAACACGATTGATATCGACAAACTAGAAAACATTAGCAGCCTGCCCCAACTGCAGCAGTATATCCGCAATAATATTTTATGAGTTACTCATAATAAAATCGTTGGGGTCAGCCATTAATCATTTTGTCTTGCCGGAGAGATTTAAGGCATAAGCGGCGGCTTTTTCTGGTGTATACTGCATACATCACATCACGAAAGAAATTAGTACCCATATTTTCAAAAATTCATCGATCAATTCCTTGACAACAAAAAAAACTTTGATATAATCCCGAATCGTTGTTGAGAACCACAGTGTCGTTGCGAAAAGCAGAACACTGAGACAAGAATATAATTGATGGTTTTTGAATCGGTCGAATGAAATAAGTGGCCGTTTTTTAATCGAAAAATTGCCCTTGACACCGTCAAAAATCATGATAGAATAGTGTTCTTGTCGGAACAATGAAAGATGTCGTCGGTAAATCCGGAACATCTGTAAAACAAAACACAAAATACGCTTTAGCTCTCAATAAAAAGATCGGTCTCGATGGAGCGCCGGTTTTTTTGTCTGTGAGTTAGACGGTGCGACCTTTAACAATTGAAGAGTGATAGAAACAGACCTGAAGCTTGGTTCAGTTTACTTTGAATGTAGTTCCGTAATTAACGGAAATAAAAACTCTTTTACGGAGAGTTTGATCCTGGCTCAGGATGAACGCTAGCGGTGTGCCTAATGCATGCAAGTCGAACGGGATCTCTTGGACTCGTCTGAGAGTGAGAGTGGCGGACGGGTGAGTAACGCGTTGGTGACCTGCCCCAGAGAGGGGGACAACCATTGGAAACGATGGCTAATACCCCAGATGTCAAGGCTTTCAGAAAACCTTGACTAAAGCTCCGGCGCTCTGGGAGGGGCCTGCGTCCCATCAGCTAGTTGGTAGGGTAATGGCCTACCAAGGCTAAGACGGGTAGGGGGCGTGAGAGCGTGACCCCCCACACTGGTACTGAGACACGGACCAGATACCTGCGGGTAGCAGCAGCAAGGAATATTGCCCAATGGACGAAAGTCTGAGGCAGCAACACCGCGTGGAGGATGAAGGTCTTCGGATTGTAAACTCCTTTTCTGGGGGAAGAGAAAGGACGGTACCCCAGGAATAAGTCTCGGCTAACTACGTGCCAGCAGCCGCGGTAACACGTAGGAGGCAAGCGTTATCCGGATTTACTGGGCGTAAAGCGCATGCAGGCGGTCTTTTAAGTCGGACGTGAAAGCTCCTGGCTCAACTGGGAGAGGCCGTTCGATACTGGAAGACTTGAGGATGGTAGAGGAGAGTGGAATTCCCGGTGTAGTGGTGAAATGCGTAGATATCGGGAGGAACACCAGTGGCGAAGGCGGCTCTCTGGGCCATTCCTGACGCTCAGATGCGAAAGCTAGGGGAGAGAACGGGATTAGAAACCCCGGTATTCCTAGCCGTAAACGATGTCAACTAGGCGTAGGAGGTCATTGACCCTCCTGTGCTGCAGCTAACGCATTAAGTTGACCGCCTGGGGACTACGGCCGCAAGGCTAAAACTCAAAGGAATTGACGGGGACCCGCACAAGC
>CAZRIB010000014.1:0-20419 GCA_964600035.1 uncultured Ardenticatenaceae bacterium
GTGGCAGGAGTTGCTTCATATTTCATAATTCATAATTCATAATTTTCGAAGGAGGTAACAGATGTCGAAATTGGAAGCGTTATACGAACTGGGGCAGTCGCCCTGGTTAAACTACATGCGCCGCAGCTTTATTAAATCACCTGAGTTTCGGCAGCTTCTGGCCGATGGTATTCGGGGTGTCACAGCCAATGCGGCCGTCTTTTTGGACACGATTCAAAACCATGATGATTACGATGAAGCCATTCACCAACAGATGTTGTCTGGCACACCAATGCGCCTCATTCATGAATTTATCATGATGGATGATGCGCGGCTGGTGGCGGATAAACTGCATGGTTTTTATACAGAAAGTGATAGTTTGGATGGCTATGTCAGTCTGGAAATGGATCCTTCTTTGGCTGAAAGCGCGGTGAAAACGGCCGCTCACGCCCGCCATTTGCTGCATGGCATGGATCGTGCCAACACAATGGTGGAAATTCCGGCAACCATGGAAGGGTGTGATGCCATTCGCAAGTTAATTGCTGACTGTGAATCGTTGAATATCACCCATATTTTTACCATTACGGATTTTGAACGGGCGGCTCAGGCGTATATTGATGGGCTGGAGATGTTGTTTGCCTCTCATAGCATGTGGCGAATTACGCCAACGGCCGTTGCGTCATTTTCGGTTGCGTCGGTGGATGCGGCCGTAGACCCCCTTCTGCGGGAACATGATGCGGCGCATTTGTGCCACAAAACGGGCATTGCACTGGCAAAGCTGCTTTATGAACGGTATCAGCAAATTTTTAGCGGCCCTCGTTGGGAACGGTTGGCAAAACGTGGGGCACGGCCGTTACGCCCCAAATGGACACGCCTGACACCATTCGATGACACCCTCCCCCTAACCTACTACACAAACGCCCTCATCGGCCCAGACACCGTCATCACCTTCAATCTGGATACATTGGCCGCCTTTGAAGAATCAGGCATCGTTGCCGAAACCCTAACCCAAAATGTCACCGATGCCCGCGCCCATCTGGCAAACCTTTCTGCATTTGGGGTAGACCTGGAGGAAGTGGTGCACGCGCTGCAAAAACAGCATCTTGTGGAAGCACAGGCAACGTACCAAAAACTGGTTGAGGCTGTTTCCAAAAAAGCGTTTGCCGTCAGCATGGCAGTTTGACACGTCCTTGCCCGCTGCCAGGCATAAAAACAGATTGGTTCAATCTTAAAGATTGAACCAATCTTATGCCTGCCAACTGCCAACCGTAAACAAAATTTTTATCTTCTGCTAACACAAATCTTACATTTACCGGTAAAAATGTGGGCGAATCATCAAGAAAAGCAAATTCCAAATTCGTCAAAACAAACCGCATATGTAGGAGGTAAAACCATGACACGTCTAGTTCGTTGGAATCCAGCTCGTGAGTTAATGGACATTCGCAATGAGTTTGATCGTTTGTTCGACGAAGCCTTTGGTGTGACGCGCACGCGGTGGAGCGATGGCACTGCCTGGACACTACCGCTCGACGTCGTAGAACGTGACGAAGACTTTGTGGTAACGGCCTCTCTTCCTGGTGTCAATCCCGATGACATTGACATCAGCATGGCGGATAACACCTTGACCATCAAGGCTGAAGTAAAAGAAGACAAAGAAGTTGAAGAAGCCCAATATCATCTGCGTGAACGTCGCTATGGCAGCTTTATGCGCAGCGTGACCCTGCCGGTGCAGGTTGATGCCGATCATGTTGAGGCGGCATATGAGAATGGCGTCTTGACGCTGACCATAGCGAAAGCCGAAGAAATCAAACCGCGTCGCATTCAAATTAAGGCCAATGGCCAAAAGAAAGTCATCGAGGGCAAAAAGAGCTAAATAAGAATGGTTGAGCAGCTCGCACCTGCTCGTTGACGAATTTGGTGGGGCGCTTGGTCTATGGCCAGGCGCTCTTTTTTTGGCAAGTCCCTGTTATTGGTTATTGGAGAATTGGTGGTAACACTACATTTAATCGTGGTGGTGTATTGTCGGGCATTGAAATGCCCTGCTGTAAATTAGAAACCCGTTGAAACGGGTTAATAACGACTTTTTGTGGCTGTTTTAGTACGTTTTAACGTACTTTTGGTTATAGCCAATGATTTCAATCATTGTGAAAGGCAAACCACGATTTAATGCGGTCGTACCGAATTGGTTAATGGGGATGTTAACGTAGTGTATATTCCCATCTTATTCTATTCATATGTACAGCCATCATAATTTCGATGATTCATTCATTAATTTTTGTATAGGCAGAGGGTGAACTATGGAATTTCAAGATTACTATCAAATTTTGGGCGTGTCTCGGCAGGCCAAAAAAAGTGACATAAAAAAGGCATACCGCAAGCTCGCTCAAAAATATCACCCAGATAAAAACCCAGGCGACAAGGCCGCAGAGGAGCAGTTCAAACGCATTAATGAAGCGTATGAAGTGCTTTCTGATGATGAAAAGCGGGCGAAATATGACCAATTTGGGGCGCAGTGGCAGCAGTTCCAGCGTGCCGGTGGTCGCCCGGAAGATTTTAATTGGCAGCAGTGGGCCAGTCCCGGCGGGGGAACTTATACCCGCACAGTTAGCCCGGAAGAGTTTGAACAGATGTTTGGCGGGGCTGGCGGTTTTTCTGACTTTTTTGAAACGTTGTTTGGCGGGATGGGTGCCCGCCGTGCTGGCGGCCGCTCTTCGCGATATGAGGATTTGTTTTCGCGCCAGGCGGCTTCTTCCAAGGGGCGGGATGTGGAACATGATATTGAGATTTCGCTGGAAGAGGCTTTTTATGGCACGACGCGCACTTTGCAGTGGGATGACGGCCGTTCCATTCAGGCCAAGATTCCCAAAGGGATTAAAGACGGCGGCAAGGTGCGGCTGTCTGGCCAGGGGCAGAAAGGCGTTGGCGGCGGCAAGTCCGGCGATTTGTACCTGCGGGTGCATGTAAAGCCCGACCCGCGCTTTGAACGGGATGGCGATGATTTGCGGGTGAAAGTGCCGGTGGATTTGTATACGGCCGTACTCGGCGGCAAAGTGGAAGTCGCCACCATTGACAAAACGGTCAAACTAACCATACCACCGGAAACCAGCAACGGCCGTACCTTTCGGCTGGCAGGGCTAGGCATGCCCAAACTGCGGCATCCCGACAAACGCGGCGACCTGTTCGCCACAGTAGACATACAACTACCCAAAAACCTGAGCGAAGAAGAAAAGCAGTTGTTCAAAAAACTGCGCGAACTAAGCAAGGTTAAAAGTTAAAGATTGAGATTAGGGGAGGATAACACCCATGAGAATAGACAAATTTACACACAAAGGGCAAGAAGCCATTCTGGAAGCACAAAACCTTGCCCAGCAGTACCAACATCCGGCCATTGAACCGGAACATTTATTACAAGCACTTATCGTACAAGAAGGCGGCGTTGTACCGGCCGTGCTGAAGCGCATTGGCAGTGACCCGGCCATGCTCCAAAACAGCCTGACCCAGGCCTTGAACCGCATGCCCAAAGCAACAGGCAGCAGCGTACAGGTGGGCATGAGCCGTGGGCTGGCAGATGTCATTCAGGAAGCTGAATCGATTGCGTCTGCCATGAAGGACGACTTTACGTCTACGGAACATTTGCTGATGGCTATGACGCAGCCAAAAGCCCCGGCCAGTGTGCGTGATTTGCTGGCACGGCATGGCGTGGATTACAACAGCGTGATGCAGGCTTTGGCCTCAGTGCGGGGGTCGCAGCGGGTTACGTCGCAAGACCCGGAAGCACAATATGAGGCGTTGACCAAATACGGCCGTGACCTGACCGAAGAAGCGCGTAAAGGCAAACTAGACCCGGTCATTGGCCGCGACGAAGAAATTCGCCGCGTCATCCAAATTTTGAGCCGACGCACCAAAAACAACCCGGTTCTCATTGGCGAACCCGGCGTAGGTAAAACCGCCATTGCCGAAGGACTGGCACAGCGCATTGTCAACGGCGACGTGCCCATTGGCCTGAAAGAGAAACGGCTGGTGGCGTTGGATTTGGGCGCATTGGTGGCCGGTGCTAAATATCGCGGCGAATTTGAAGAACGGCTAAAAGCTGTTTTGAAAGAAATTCAGGAAGCAGAAGGGCAAATCATTCTGTTTATTGATGAGATGCACACATTGGTTGGCGCAGGGTCTGCGGAAGGCAGCATGGATGCCAGCAATATGCTAAAACCGATGCTGGCACGCGGCGAACTGCATGCCATTGGCGCAACGACATTGGATGAGTACCGCAAATATATTGAAAAAGATGCCGCTTTGGAACGTCGTTTCCAACCGGTTTTTGTGGATGAGCCAAGCGTGGAAGACACCGTTTCCATTTTGCGCGGTCTGAAGGAACGGTATGAGGTGCATCATGGTGTGCGCATTCAGGACAGCGCCGTGATTGCGGCGGCAACATTGAGCCATCGCTATATTAGTGACCGTTTTCTGCCGGATAAGGCCATTGACCTGATTGATGAGGCGGCCAGCCGTCTGCGGATGCAAATTGACAGCAAACCGGCGGAACTGGATGAGGTTGACCGGGAAATTATGCAGCTTGAAATTGAACGGGAAGCCTTGAAAAAGGAAAAAGATGCCGCCAGTAAAGATCGGCTGGCTAAATTGGAAGAGGAGTTGGCTAATTTGCGTGAACGCAGTACAGAGCTTCATGCGCGTTGGCAGGCCGAGAAAGAGGCAATTCAGCGTGTCCGCCTGATTAAGGAAGAGATTGACCAGGTGAAGCTGCAAATTGAGCAGGCGGAGCGGCAGGTTGATTTGCAAAAGGCGGCGGAGCTGCGGTATTCCAAGCTGCGGCAGTTGGAACAGGCGCTGGTTGATGCGGAAGAGGGTCTGAAGCAGATGCAGGCAGATGGCGCGATGTTGAAGGAGGAAGTGGATTCTGAAGATATTGCGGCGATTGTGAGTAAGTGGACCGGGATTCCGGTGAGCAAGCTGCTGGAAGGTGAAATGGAGAAGCTTGTTCATATGGAGGCGCGGCTGCATGAGCGTGTGGTTGGTCAGGATACGGCCGTACGCGCTGTAGCGGCAGCCGTCCGGCGCAGTCGTTCTGGTTTGCAAGACCCAGACCGGCCTATTGGTTCGTTCATCTTCCTGGGGCCGACAGGTGTGGGTAAAACAGAGTTAGCCCGTGCCCTGGCGGAGTTCCTGTTTGATGATGAGCGAAATATGGTGCGGATTGATATGAGTGAGTATCAAGAGCGCCATACAGTCGCCCGGTTGATTGGCGCGCCGCCCGGCTATGTAGGTTATGATGAAGGTGGTCAGTTGACGGAAGCTGTGAGGAGACGGCCGTATTCGGTAGTGCTGTTTGATGAAATTGAAAAGGCACACCCGGAAGTATTCAACGTCTTTTTGCAGGTGCTGGATGACGGCCGTTTAACAGACGGACAGGGACGCACAGTCGATTTCCGCAACACCGTCATCATCATGACCAGCAACATCGGTTCGCAGTACATCATGAATATTGATGATGAAGAAGAGATGGAGAAGCGCGTTTTGGCGGCCTTGCGCGACCACTTCCGGCCGGAGTTCTTGAACCGGGTGGATGAAACAGTCATCTTTCATCGTCTGTCGCAGGAAGATTTGCGGCAAATTGCCGACATTCAGTTCAACCGTGTGCGTGCGCTGTTGTCCAAGCAAAACATCTCGGTTGCGCTGACAGATGCGGCGAAAGATTTGTTGGTCAAGGAAGGGTATGATCCGTCTTACGGTGCACGGCCGTTAAAGCGTGTACTGCAGCGCCGTGTCATTGATCCATTGGCCTTGAAAGTCATCCAGCATGAGGTTCGCCCCGGCGACCATGTGGTAGTCGATGCCATTGGCGATGAGTTGACTTTTGAGGTGGTAGAAGTGGCTGAAATGGCGGTGTAACCAACGGCGCAGCCGTTTCGCTTGATTTTGCCTATGCAAACGCCATGTGTGGCCGTGAAGAAGCCGCACATGGCGTTTTTTGCGTGGGGCAAGCGTGTGGCTGTCGTGGTGGTGGGGTTCATTTAGGAAACGGCCGTTACGCTAAACTACAACCATGATTGCCCAACAAACCCTTCCCCACTGGAAAACAAGGCTTGCCCAAAAATGGCATGGCTTTCTTTACACTGAGGCCACGCCGCACAGTCTGGCGCTGGCCTTTGCGTTGGGTACATTAATCAGTGTGCTGCCGACACCGGGGTTAAACATTGCACTGGCCGCGGGATTAACGGCCGTTAACAAATCATTGAATCGTTCCGGGCTGTTTGGGGCTGTGGCAGTGTGGAATGCCGTCGTTGTTGCGCCGCTGTATGCGTTGAGTTATGAGCTTGGCGAATTTTTGTTTGGTCAGGCGGCGATCTCTTTACCGGCGGGGATGCCTGTGTGGGTGGAAACGGCCGTTCGCTTTTGCCAGCAATTTCTCATTGGCAACCTTATCATCGCGGCAGTGACAGCGGCAGCCAGTTACGGAACGGTTTACGGTCTGGCAGCGTGGCGGCAAAAGAAAAAGGGGCAGCCATTGGCGCCCCCGGCAGATACGGCCACGACAATTATGCTAACGCTTTCGAGACGCACCCGTCAGCACCAGCAAAATAACCGCACCCAACACCGCAACGACAAAGCTCCGCATATTGAAAACGAAGTTGAAATTTTCACCCGTCACAAATTGCATCACCATGCCGCCAACCAATGCACCGACGATACCAATGATGATATTGGTCAGGCAGCCGCGGTCTTTGCCGCCGATAATCAGGTTGGCCGCCCATCCAGCCAGTGCGCCAAAAATAATCCAACTGAGCAATCCCATGTAAAAACCTCCATTCACGCTGTTAATCAAAAGTTGGCGGCTGAGGAAACGGCCGTAACCCAACCCGTTTTGCCGCCATTAGTGACCTTTACGTAACTTCATTTGTAAGCGTTGCAATGTATGGTGGTTGCGAATAGACAGCGCCACCATCCCCTCCCAAGCAGACATTTCAATCACACCGATTGTTCCGGAGGCGCTGTCTATTTTTTTGCCTGTTTGGTGTTTTCCCCCACGACTATTTGGCATCTAACACATGAGAAACGGCTTCCAAAATTTGATCGGCCGTAAATGGCTTTTGCAGCCAATCTACCACTTTGTTTTCCAAAAGCTGCCGGTTTTTATTGTCCAGCGGATAGCCCGTGACGACAATGATTTTAATCTGTGGGTCTCGCTGTTTTAAGGCATCAAACAGAGCTTCGCCGCTTAAAACAGGCATGACCAAATCGCTTAATACCAGGGAGATTTTTTGTGTCGATTCGTCAAAGAGGGTTAAAGCGTCACGGCCGTTTCCCGCAGCCAACGTTTTATAACCAGCATCTTCCAGCACTTCACACAAGGCCAACCGCGCGCACAGCACCGGGGTAATCCAGCATGATCATGGCAGAGCCATCTACTGCACCGCCAAAAATCTGATATACAGTTGCTACTTCGCCTTCAACAAAATCTCCCAAGGTGCTGGATAATTTTTGCACAGCCAATATGTCAACATGGGGCACGTTTAATAAAACGCGCTTGTCTGACAGATCGGCCAAGGCGGCGATGGCCCGCCCGGCAGCGATGTTGAACAGTTCAGACAGGTCATCCATTTGCTTTCGGCTCATCTGCATTATTGCCTCCTGCCAAGGCTTTGTTCACAGCATCGATGACTTTTTCTGCTTTGAATGGCTTTGGCAAAAACCCAATAGCGCCACCTGCCATGCTTAGTTCACGGGATGTTTTTTGAATATCGGCCGTTGCAATCAGTACGCAGGCTTCTGGATCAAGTGAAATTAATTTGTCTAACACTTCAAATCCGGGAATGCCGGGCATGGTCAAGTCTAACATTACTAAATCGTATGGGGTGAGGGTGAATTTTTACCAGGGCCACTTCGTGCCCGGCTTCGACAAGGATTTTGTTCAATGTCCGTCTGGCAAGACCTGAATCGTCAACAACAAGTATTTTTGCCATTATGCAGATTCCTCCATGATTTTTTGGGCTATTTTGTTTAATGGCACAGCGAAGTCGCTTAAGCCTGCCTCTACGACTGACCTGGGCATACCGTAGACTATGCAGGTTTCTTCAGTTTCTGTGATGATTTTGCCGCCGTAGGCTTTGATTTTGGCAGATCCTTGCAGGCCGTCGGATCCCATGCCTGTCATGACGACGCCCAAGACTCGATCGTTGTAGGTGTCGGCTGCGGATTGAAACATGACGTCAACGGATGGGCGGTGCAGGGTGTCGAACGGCCGTTTATCCAGATGCGTAACAACCATGCCATTGGCCTGTTTTCTAAATGTCAAATGCCTCCCTGCCGGGGCAACAAACACCCTGCCGGGTTCGACCAAATCCCCTTCTCTGGCCTCCTGTACTGTCAGGGGGGAGATAGCATTCAAGCGCTGGGCATACATTTCAGTATAACCAACTGGCATGTGAAGTACAATGGCAATGGGCACAGGGAAATCGAGCGGGAATTGAGGGATGAGGTATTTCAGTGCCTGTGGCCCGCCGGTGGAGACGCCAATGGCAATGAGGTCTACTTGAGTGGTGTCGTGTAAAACGGGAACGGCCGTTTTCTTTGGTGCTTCCAGCTCCGTAACAACCTTTACCTGCTCCATTGGCACAGTGGCCGCCAGCTTTACCTTTTCTACCAACTCATCCGCAATTTCATTAATTTTGCTCGTTGCCAAAGCCGTCGGTTTCTGAATGAAATCCACCGCACCCAGGTCTAACGCTTCCAGTGCTGTTTCGCCGCGTTCACTGGCAATACTCACCACCACAACAGGCAAAGGTGCTTTGGCCATTTGGGTGCGCAAAAATTCCAGGCCATCCATGCGGGGCATAATCATATCCAGCGTTACCACATCTGGTTTAAGCGTTTCAACCAATTCCAATGCTTCTTCGCCATCCCGCGCTGTCCCTACCACGTCAATGAATGGGCTTCTGGAAAGCATCTGTTTAACCATTTTGCGCACAAAGGCGGAATCATCTACCACTAACACTTTTACCAGCCGATCCATGTTTTACTCCTGATTTTTTGAAACTATTGTCACGATGCCAGGGACAATGCCCGGAAAATTGATTCCGGGTGTAGGGACCCCGTCTCTACATCTCATGATTTCATGTAAACAAATGCGCCATTTATTTCTCGAAGCGCGAATTGGGTTGTAATTCTAAACAATGATTCAGATGCGCCAATAAATAGATAGCCCGGTATGGGCATGGCATTAAAAAAGGCTTCAACCGTTTTTTGAATGGCTTCGGCCGAAAAGTAAATGAAGACGTTGCGGCAAAAGATAAAGGGGGCGGTGGCTAACACGGCCGTTTCCCTTGCATCTGCCAAATTTGCCAAGCGCCATTGGATACGGCCGTGAATTTCCGGCACAATCTGCCACAACGGCTCAGAATGATTTTCTGCCGGACGATACGGCACAAAATATTTCTTCTTCAACACTTGGGGCAAAGCACGAAATGCCCTGGCCCGATAAACACCCTTTCTGGCTTTTTCCAGCGCCAAAGGACTGGCATCACTGGCCACAATCTCAATCGGCGCTTTATCAAACCAACCCGCCTCATTCAAAGCCATGGCAATACTCAACGCTTCCTCGCCGCTGGCACATGCGGCACTCCAAATGCGCACCGTTTGCCCGGGAAATTGTTCCACCCAATCAGGAACAAGCACTTCAACCAACGTGCGCACCTGATCGTATTCACGCCAAAAATAAGTCTCCTGAACAGAAAGCGCATCGATCACCTTTAACCAATCTTCATCCCGATTGTCGTATTTCAACAAATAATACAAATCAATGAAGGATGAAAATCCCAGCTCAATAATCAAAGGCGACAACTTGCTGGCCAGCAGGTCTTTTTTGCCATCTTCAAAAAAGATACCTGTACGAGCATGTATCATGTCCCGCAACAAGCCAAATGTGCTGTCCGAAATAGACAAGGTGTTTGAAATATGCCACATAATATTTTTAGACAACTTAACTGGTGGGTAAGCTTCCCTGACTGCCAATAATTGCCAAAGCTGATTCGGCTGCAATTCTCACGGCCGAATCGGCATCTTCCAATGCTAATTTCAACTGCTCTGTGGCATAGGGGTGTTTCATTCGTGCCAACACATCTACCACAGCCAAACGAACAATTTTTTTCTCATGGAACAGGCCGCGGGCAACGTAATCAATCAATGATTCGTCCAAAGAGGCCAGTACCGATATGCACATTTTTTGTTTGTCTGGATCAGCCGTCAGCGCAACCAGAGCAGCAACGGCTTCTGGTGTTCCCAATTCAGCAAGGCTGTGAATGGCAGTTTGCACGACATCTTTATCTTCGTCTGTGGCGGCAGCCCATTGAAGTGCGCCGGCTGTGCCCGGCCCGCCGCGATGAGCAAGTGATTTGACAGCCTGTTTGCGTAAATCTGGTTGGCTTTTGCGCATGGCCTCCAGCAGTGGCAGCAGGGCATTGGGGTGTGCCACTTCTCCCAATGCGGTGATAGCTGCTCTTGCCAAATCGGGTTCGTCTGCATCGACAAGTGGGGCTAAAACGGTAACGGCCGTTGCCCCACCCAGACTGCCCAAAGCCTCAATTGCCGCAACCCGCACCTGATAAGCCGGGTCATTCATGGCTAAATTGGCTAAAGGTTTCCATGCCTCCACAAAACCCACTTCTCCAATAACCCGGGCAGCAAAGTACCGCACCCAGGACGCTTCATCATCCAACGCTTCCAACAACAAAGGCCACGCATCTCTTGGTTCCACAAACGCCAGCGCCCGAACAGCCACCTGCCGCACCGGCACTTCATCATGGCGCAAGGCATGAGCCAGCGCAGGCACAACCCGATCATCTTCCAAAAACACAATCCCCTCTACAGCCGCCTGTCGCACCGACAAATCCTTATCCTTACAGGCGGCAAACAACCCCTCCACACATTCATCAAAGCCAAAATAGCCGGCAATGCGGGCTGCCGATTCACGGATGCGCGGATTTTTGTCTTTTAGCATCCGGGCAGCATGTGTGGGCATTGCCAAATGCCCCAGCGAGTTTAAGGCACTGATGGCCGCCTGCCTGACCGAAGCCAAAGGATGCCCCAACAAGGTTAACAAAGGTTCAAATGCGCTTTTGTCCCCAATTTGGGCCAGGGAATTGGCCGTGGCAATGATGACCTCATATTCTTTATCTAATTGGGTCAGTAGTGCCGGAACGGCCGTTTTGTCACCAATGCGCCCTAAGGCCTGAATCACAGCCAGCCGTGTATCTACGTCGGGGTCTTCAAGGTAATCGAGGAGTTGAGGGGTAATGTGACGGCCGTAACATACCAACGACTCCACCACTTCCGGCCGCGCCTTTGGTTGGCCTAAAATCTGTACCAAAACACGGGCTACTGGCTTTTTGTTTAGCCAGCCAGCCACACGCACCAAATGCGGCAGATGCGCCTCTGGTGCATTGGGAATGGCATCCAATAAACGCACAATACCCGTGTCGCTGATGGCCTCATTTACCAAATCAGCCACATGCTCCCCTTCTCCAAACTGCGATTCGTAACGATTGTAAACGGCCGTTAACGCCGCAGCTATCTCATACACCGGTGCATGAGAATCGTCCAACAGTGCCACCAAAGAAGGAACCACCTCTGCCATACCTATTTCACCAAGGGCATTCACAGCGGCAGAACAAACCAATGAATCCTTCAGCAAAGGCACAATTTTAGAAGCCGCCCGGGAATCTCCAATACGTGCCAATACTTCCAAAGCCGGGTAAATCAGGAAAAAATCACCCGATTCCAACACCTTGCCCAATCGTTCTACAGCATCTTTGGCCCGCAGCCGCCCTAACGCCTCAATGGCATGAAACCGCACATTGGCGTCAGGATCATCTAACGCATTCAGCAGTGCAGGCACAGCCTGCAAATTTCGCTGATGCCCCAGAATCAGCGCGGCATAAATTCGCAAATCCTCATCGTCGCTGTTCAACGACTCAACCAGCGGCACAACAACATCTACATTGCTTGCCGCCATAATGGACATAATGCTGTTTAACGCCCCAATATCCTGATGATTCTCCCTCAAGGTTTTTAACAACGTCACAATAACCTGTGATGGATTGGGATGATGGGCCAGCCCCCGTACTGCTTCCCGACGCACCCGCCAACTACTATCACTTAGCGCCGGAACCAATTCGGCAATGGCTTTTTGCTCAATCAAGGCTTGCACAGCCTGATACCGTTCTGCTTCGTTAGCGCTTCTCAGTTGCATGGATAAATCAGTCCCTTTCATTTTTTATTGGCGAATTTGTCGTGGTTGTTTTGGTGCTTTTTAGGCCAGCCGGCTGGCTATCTCTCTCAAGGTCTCAATTCTGGTCTCTAGCTGCTCGATTGTTTGCAGGACAGCTTGTGTGTCCTGGGTGTTCTGTTCTGAAATTTGGCGAATTTCGGCCAGTGCCTGCAAGATGTGTACGGCCGTTTCCGAATGCTGCTTATTTGCCTGACTCATCAACCGAACCTGCTGCGCACTATTATTGGCCCCGGCAACAATTTCCTGCCCGGCACGGCTTTGTTCTTCCATCCCCTTGGAAACCTGGTTTGCCAAACGGGTTAATTCCGCCACAGCCACGCTAATTTGTTCCGTGGCCTGACTTTGTTCACCCAATGCTCGATGAACAAGAGAAATGAGTTTATTCAAATCATCAACCGCTTGTGCCACCTGATTAGCGGCCGTTGCCTGCTCCTCAAAGGCATGGTTTGTTGCATTTGTCAACCGTCGCATCTCCTGCATAGCTGTCACAATCTGTTCCGTCCCCTTGGTTTGTTCGCGGGCGGCCTGCCGCAATTGGTTTGCCAGGGTCGTGGTATGCGAAGACGCTTTCAAAATATCCCGTGTTGCCCGGCCTTGTTCATTCATGGCCTGTATGGTTTGTTGGGCATATTTACGCATCACCGTTACAGCCTGCACAATATTTTCCCCGGCAACAACTTGTTCGGCCGTTGCTTTAGATGCTTCATTGGCTTGGGCAGCAATGGTCTGTACAGCTTGCGCCAAATTTTCGCCAGCCTTTATTTGTTCATTGGCCGCCCCGGAAACTTGCTTGACAATGCTGGCGTTTTCTTTTGCGCTCGACACAATATTTTGCAGCCCGACCAGACCTTCTTCTGCCAGATGGCTGCTTTCTTCTGCCAGATGCATATTCGTTTCTGTTGCTTTTGCCGCATCGCGTGTCACTTCTTGCAAATCTTTGATGATGGCGGCTATTTCTTCTGTTGCCTGTGCCGCCCGGTCTGCCAAATTGCGAATTTCTTCGGCAACCACAGCAAACCCCCTGCCGGCCTCACCAGCTCTGGCCGCTTCTATGGAGGCGTTAAGAGAAAGCAGGTTGGTGCGCTCGGCAATCAAGCTGATGGTGTTGACAATGGAGCCAACTTCGTCTGAACGACGCCCCAATTCCTGAACTGCGTTGGCTGACACGGTGATACCGTCTCTAATTTTGAGAAGGCCTTGAATGGAGGCGTTGATTTTTGTACTGCCCGTTTCGGCATACTGCCGGGTTTCTTCTGAGATGCCCACCGCTTTTTGGGCCAGGTCTGCCGTAGCATGAATGGAATGGTCTAACTCTTCGGCCGTTGTTGCCGCACTGCTGGCGGCATCATTAATTTGGGCAGCATTTAGAGACACGCTTTTGATGGATGCCGCTATTTCTTCAATTGCAGCGGCCGTTTCTTCGATATTGGTGGCTAATGATTCTGTTGTTGCGGTCACTTCTTCCACGGAAGCGGCCGTTTCGCTAATGGCAGAGGCTGTTTCTTCGGCGGCGGCGGCCAAATCGTCAGCATTATGAGAAACGCCCTGAATGGATTGGCTAATTTCTTCGACAGCAGCAGCCGTTTCATTCACGGCCGTAACCAATTCCTCTGTTTGCGCCGTCACCTGCTTAATGGACGCAGCCAACTGGGTAATGGCCGCACTCGTCTGCGCACTGGACGTAGCCATGCCGTCCGCATTACCTGAAACAGTTTTGATAGATGTGCTAATTTGCTGAATGGAAGCAGCAATCTGGTTAATTGCTGTGGCCAAATCATGGGTGTTACTGGTAACCTCTTCTATCGAAGCGGTCATTTCATTGATACCGGAAACAACCTGATCCGTTGAAGAGGCGATTGATTCTGCCTGTACGGCCGTTTCTTTCAAAGAACCAGCCATCTGCTCCGTTTTGGCAGACGTCTCCTTTACAAAATCAATTTGCTTTTCCGACCCTCTTGCCACTTTTTCTGCCATTTGGGTCAATGATTTTGTATTCTGTACCAGGCTGTTTGCTTCTGAAGCTATCACGGCCGCTTCTTCTGCGTTTTGATTCTTTTTGTGATTACTGCGTGTAAAAATGGACATTGCCAATCCTCCAATTTAACGGAAATAAACCACCTCGTCCGCTAGCGAGTATGAACCACCTCGGCAGGATTTTTGCCATTGGTAACCACTCCTTTGGGAGCGGCCTCTTCCGAGGACAATTCTAATTTGATTTCTTCTACAGATTGCAGCACTTCAGCAACATTGAGCAAAAGAACAACCTGCTCGCCCACTGTAGCCACGCCTTGCAGGTAACGGCCGCTCATACCGGCAATAAATTCGGGGGGCGGCTGGACGGTCTCCTCTGGAATCGAGATGAATTCTCTGGCCGAATCAACAATGAAGCCAACTGTTCGCGCCTCATCTTTTACCACAATCAACCGGGTTCGCTGGTCAAACGGCCGTTTTTCCACCCCAAACCGCACCCGCAAATTCATCACAGGCACAACCTGCCCCCGCAAAAAGGCAATCCCTTCTATAAAGGGAGGAACATTAGGCACAATTGTAAATGTGTCTACCATTTCCAACTGCTGTACATACTGGCTGTTCACGGCATATTTTGTCCCGGCCAGGTCAAACAAAATATAGGTGTGAGATTGTGTCCCTTCACTCATCACGCCCTCGCTTCTTTCCTCTCATGGCAACCAATTCTGCACCATCTAGAATTAAAATGGCACGGCCGTCACCCAATTCAGTCGCCCCAGAAATACCCGGCACACGAATGAGCGGGTCAGTAATCACCCGCACCACAATTTCCCGAATGCCCAACACCCGGTCAACCACCAAACCGGCACTGTGTGAATCTTTACCCACAATGAGAGCAAGAACACGTTGCCGGTTGTTTTCCACTTTGGGCAGAGAAAATAGTTGATTCAGTCGAATTAATGGAATAATTTCGTCCCGATCCCGGATGATTTCATTGTTTTCAAAACGGGTAACGGCCGTTTCCGCCACCTCCAGCACCTTACGCACAGCCACCTGCGGAATCGCAAAACGCTGTCCACCCACCATCACAATCAGCGCATCTGCAATCGCCAATGTCAGCGGCAGCTCAATCGTAAAACTCGTTCCTCTTCCAGGTCTAAACGCCAACTGAATCCTACCACCCAGCCTGTTAACCGTATCACGCACCACGTCCATCCCCACCCCGCGCCCAGACGCCATATCCGCCTTCTCCTGGGTAGATAACCCGGGCGTACAAATGACATCCAAAATGCGCTCTGGCGTTAACGGTTCATTAGGCAGCAAAAGGCCGCTTTCCAAACCCTTTTTGGCTACTTTGTCTACATTCACGCCCCGGCCGTCATCCTCAATTTGAATAACAACCACATCCCCTTCTGTTTTGGCACGCAGCCAGACAGACCCCACCGGCGGCTTACCCATTGCCTGCCGCTCCTCTGGCAGTTCAATGCCGTGACTGATGGCATTGCGTACAATGTGCAGCAGCGGGTCCATCATCTGTTCCACAACCAGCTTGTCAATTTCTGTTTCCTCACCACTCAAATGCAAATTGACCTGCTTGCCAGATTGGCGAACCAAATCACGCACGACAAATTTCATGCGTGTAAATGTTTCACCAATGGGAACCATGCGGGTGCGCATAATGCCTTCTCGCAAATCCCGCAAATCTCTTTCCAGCGACTGGCTCACTTCTTCCAGGTCTCGCCAGGCTTGTTTGGGTAATTCTGCCCGCAAGGCTTTCAATTTGTCTTCCAGTTTGGAGCGATGAATGACCAGCTCGCCTACGAGCTGCATCAAGTTGTCCAGCCGATCCAGGTCTACGCGCACATAATTGGTCTGGGGAGTGGTTGAGGCAGTAAAAAGTGGCTGGCTTTCTGGTGCATCGGCTGGTTCGGAAGCGGTGGCTGTGGGTGTGGGTGTGGCGGCTGGTTTGGAAGCTGCATCTGTGGGGGGAGAAACGGCCGTAACCGGCGGCAAATACTGACTAAAAGACAAATACCTGCCTGCCCACTTTCGCAGCCTCTCCTCCGGCTGCGACGAAGCAACCAAAAATTGAAACGCCACCCCGCCGCTCTCTGTAATTTTAGGCATACCATGCAGCAGTTGACCCACATCACCAAACTGCTCACGGATAAAATTCACATTAACGCCCTTCTCAACCAATTCAGGAGAAGGCTCAAACTCAAACAGCCAGACAACATTGCCTTCCGCAACGGCCGTTTCCAGCAAATCATGCACATGCCTGGGCAAATCACCCAAACCGCCATCCCCTACCGGCGCTACCATGGGCGACTCAGCCGCATCATCAGCGCCAGCCAGACCCTCCAAACGAGCCAGCAGGCCATCATCCTGCCACACATTTCCTTGCCGCCGGGCATTTAGCGCAGCCTCCAACGCCTTCACCCCATCCAGCAGGCCATCATAAGCAGATGCCGTTAAAGTCGTCTCCTCCCTTTTCAGCAGCCGCAAGTAGCTTTCCAAATGGTGGGCGATGTCTGCCAACTCCTCAAAACCCACCATCCCAGACATACCCTTTAATGAGTGAAAACGCCGGAACAACTCATCCACCACCCGAAAATCCACTTTACCCTGACCAACAGCCGGGTCTAAAGCCAGCAAATTTTCATGGATGGCATCCAAATGCTCGCCACACTCTATAAAATAATCTTCGAGAATTTCAGCAAGAAAATCACTGTCATCTTGCAGAACATCCAGAGTCATTGTTCTACTTCCGTTTTTCCAGAACGCCTTGTAATAATTCTTTTACAACATCAATCAATTCAGCAGGATTAAACGGCTTGGTCATATATCGTGTTGCACCGGCAGACAGCGCCGCGGCC
Source organism: uncultured Ardenticatenaceae bacterium (assembly GCA_964600035.1). Classification (GTDB taxonomy): domain Bacteria; phylum Chloroflexota; class Anaerolineae; order Promineifilales; family Promineifilaceae; genus CAZRIB01. The sequence continues at coordinate 17,125 of CAZRIB010000014.1, forward strand.
CGACTGGTATCGTCACCGCGTGTGGTCAAAATGACTACAGGCAAGGATTCATAGGCTGGATGGCTGCGCAAAAATTGCAGCAGTTCCATGCCGTGCATGTCTGGCATGTTCAGGTCTAACAGCATCAAGTGAACAGAGGTGACAGCCAATCGTTCGATTGCTTCCAGTCCATTTCCAACTTCTTCGAATTTCACATCTGGTATAGATTGCAGGGTTGCAATGACCATCCGTCTAATCGTTGAGGAATCATCTACCACGAGAATCGTTCTCATAGATACCACCTTTTTCTCGAGTTGGCTTAGGCAAAATTGCAACCAAATCAATGGTCATTATACCTTAATATGTCAACTAAATTCCGGTAGTAAGACTTACGTATGAAATCTCTTTTTTTCACGATTCATTTACTGGATCGTCTAAAAGCAGGTGTATTTTGTTTGTATTTTTGCGGCGGAATGCCGGTTTGGCGCTTGAAGGCTTTGCTAAAGTAAGAGGGATCTTTGTATCCAAGCAGGAAAGCAATTTCTTTTACTGATTTGGTGGTAAATGTCAGGTATCGCCTGGCTTCCAGGATGATTCGGTTTTCTATGACGGTTTTGGCTGTTTGCCCTACCATTTGCCGGGAAAGGTGGGAAAGCTGCCGGGGGGTGATGCCTAATGTTTGGGCGTAGGTCTGTACGTTGTGGTTTTGACGAAATTGTTTTTCCAGAAGGAGGGTGAATTGGTAAAAGAGACGGGTGTTTGGAGAAACGGCCGTTTCCCGTTCCCGCCACCACTTCTTCTGCACCTGCTGCAATTTCACCAACAGCGCCGTCAACAAATGGCGCAGCACCTCATCCCGCTCACTCCCCTTCGGCTCACCATACTCCGCCAACATCAATGCCATCAACTGTTCAAATGATGCCGCCTCCATTGCAGAAACAGGCAGCGTGTGGTTCAACATCACATTATTAAACAACATCGTCTGGTAATGCCCCATCGCCAAAGCAGGAAAATCGGGCAAAAAGTCATCTGTAAAACGAATCACCAACCCATCCAGCTCAACACCCGTTATCAATTGATGAATGCGGCCTTTGGCAATGAGATAGAACGTGTTTGGCGAGATAGCCATCAACTCCCCATCAATGGCCTGCTGTCCCTGCCCTGCCCGAATCCATAAAATTTCCTGAAAATCATGGCGATGGGGACGTTCATGCGTTTCATCCGGCGCCGTTTCAACCAGAATCGGCCGTATCACAAAGGCTGTATGCTCCTGGTGCAGGTCAAAAGCAGAGGGAAACGTCATGGCCGGATTATACAAAAGTTCACCATTTTGAAACAGTTGTCAACTTCCTGAAAAACGGTTACCCTGAGAATCATCGCTGTTTGATTTTCTGATTACATTTCCTATCCCACCCCCTAAAACTGTGGAGAAGCACAATGGAACGACAATTTCTACATATTGATTTGAATCAACAAAGTGTTACCCAAGAAATGTTGACTGGTGAAGCCCTCATCAAAGCCGGACGCAACCTCATTGCCCGCACGCTGTTGGCACAAAAGGCAGCGGCCGTTGACCCCCTTGGCCCAGACAACCCCCTCATCTTTTCCGCAGGCCCATTCGCCGGCACAAACTTCTCCAATGCCAACCGCATCAGCGTCGGCTGCAAAAGCCCACTCACCGGCGGCATCAAAGAAGCCAATGCGGGCGGCACATTTGCCTATGCCCTTGGCCGCATCGAAACGGCCGGTTTCACCTTATACGGCCAGTCCAAAAAATGGGTTGTGCTGCACCTGGACAAAGAAGGCAACCTGACCTTTGAAGACGGCGCGCCCTACGTGGGCAAAGATACACAAGAAACGGCCGATCTCCTCTACGCCAAATACGGCAAAAAAATCAGCTTTGCCATCTGCGGCCCCGTCGGCGAATACCTGGGTTTACTGGCCGGCATCACCATCAGCGACAGCGACGGCCGTCCCTCCCGGCTGGCCGCTCGCGGCGGCGTTGGGGCAGTCATGGGCAGCAAAAAAGTCAAAGCCATCGTCATCGACCTGCACAAAATGCCCAACCTCCACGACCGCAAAAAGACACTGGAAGCCGTCCGCACCTATGCCCAGTGGATTCAGGAAGACCCCTCCATTCAGCGCGGTTACAAACCCGTTGGCACAATGGGCATGGCCGACTACACCAACCACATCGGCGGCATTCCCGTCAACAACTTCACCCTCGGCGCACAGGTCAACGACAAGGAAGAAACATTCAAAATGGGCGGCTCCTACATCCGCGAACTGAACCTTTCGCGCGGCGGCATCCACTCCCACGCCTGCATGCCCGGCTGCACCATTCAATGCAGCAACGTCTACGTAAATGAAAAAGGCGAAGAAATCACATCGCCTGTTGAATATGAAACATTGGCCTTGCTGGGCACAAACTGCGGCCTGACCAACCCGGACGACCTGGCCGAAATGAACCAGCAGTGCAACTTGCTCGGTATCGACACCATCGAAACCGGCGCAATGATTGCCGTGCTGATGGATGCCGGTCTGGCAAAATTTGGCGATACCGACTTTATGCGCCAGGTGTTTGCCGAACTGCGTGCCGGTTCTGAGCAAGGCAAACTGTGGGCACAAGGCACTTATGCCGTTGGCAAACATTACGGTGTTCATCGCATCCCCACCGTAAAAAAGCAGGCCATCAGTGCCTATGACCCCCGTGTGATTGAAGTAACCGGCATTACCATGATGGTTTCTGCTCAAGGCGCAGACCACACGGCCGGTAATGTGCCCCGTTTTAAGTCACCAGATCAATCATTGGCCGCAATGGCTGCCGCCAGCCTTGAGGCACAAATTGGCGTGGCCGCCGCTGATTCCATCGGTTTTTGCATCTTTGGGCGCACGGTCACCCACCCGCATGTCGATTTTTTGGCGGAGGCCATTAATCATGCGCTGGGCACGTCTGTTTCGCCTGCATTTTTTCAGGAGATTGGCCGGGAAACGCTGCGGCTGGAACAGCAGTTTAATGAGGCGGCTGGCTTTACGGCCGTTGACGATGAACTGCCTGCCTTCTTTTATGAAGAACCACTGCCCCCCACCGGCAAAACAGCCCGTTTTCATGGTGAAGAACTCCACAACATTTATGACCGGCTGGACGAGGTAGGGGTGCAAGGTGTGCCGGATGAATACGGCCGTGTCGCTTCATAAACCTCAAACCAACCATACCAAATAAACACACGCGCATCAGGGACAAGCAGCCGCTTGTCCCTTTTTATATCCCTGCATCACGTAAGAGCCGCCAAACCCACACCGTCTAAAAACCAAC
>CAZRIB010000015.1:0-10720 GCA_964600035.1 uncultured Ardenticatenaceae bacterium
TACCAATGCCTTTAAGGTATGTAGTAAGCGTTCAGTTGGCCAGCCAGTACCCGTAATCCGTATTCCGTATTCCGTAATCCGTAATTCATAATTCATAATTCATAATTCATAATCCGTGTGTTCTACCTCTGGTAACTTCGTCGGAAAACGGTATACGGACTTCGGGTTACGTGTTCTATTCTCCGTGCAACTCTGTGTTCCATCTGAACAGATACGGTATGTACTGTCAACTTGCCAGCTTTTTTCGGAACAAATGAACAGCTTTGAAACAAAGCAGGCAGTTCCACATGGCTTTTCCATCCTGGTTTGCTCTGTAAGCTAATTTTTTAGCCAAAAAGCCATGAATCTGACAGGCTGAACGCTTACCTTTCAGTTTACAGATTTCGCCCCAAAGTGACATATGCCATCCTGCCTATTTTGGCACTTTCTCATGGAGAACACAGGGAAAAAAAAGCACCCCGGAAAATAAACCCGGCGTGCTTGTCACAGTTTACGGTTTACGGCTCTCAGTTTACGGCTTACGGCTCACGGTTTACTGGATTCGGCCGTTTCTACTTTCAGACCACAAGCTGTGCAATCATGTTCGTGCTCATTTTTGGCAACTACAATCCCGTCACAGTTTGTTTGCTGCTCCTGGGGAACAGGGCGTACCCAACTGCGCCATTCACAGTCCGGGTAGCGGGAGCAGGCATAAAAGATTTTGCCCCGACGTGTACGGCGCTGCACAATTTCGCCGCCATTCTGGCAGGTGACGCCAATTTTCTCCAGAATTTGCTCGGTGTGGCGGCAGGTAGGAAAGGTGGAGCAGCCAATGAAACGGCCGTAACGCCCCTCACGATAGACCAGCGGATTGCCACACAAAGGACAATCTCTGCCAACCAACTCCGGCTCCGCCTTCAAGTCCAACTTGGGAATTGCTTGGTCTGCCTTTTCCAACTGTTCACTAAACCGTTTGTAAAAACCGTCAATAACAGGAACCCACGGCTGACCTTCGGCGATTTCATCCAGGGCATTTTCCATGCGGGCTGTAAAATCCACCGACATGATGTTGGGGAAATGTTCAACCAGCAGGTCATTGACAATTCGGCCTGTTTCTGTTGGCACAAGGCGACGGCCGTCACGTTCCACATACCCGCGCTGCTGAATCGTGGAAATAATAGACGCATAGGTACTGGGACGGCCAATTTCGTTTTCTTCCAGCGCCCGCACCAGCGTAGCTTCAGAATAGCGCGGCGGCGGTTGGGTAAAGTGTTGCTCCGGCAGCAAGTTGAGCAAATCCACCAGCTCACCTTCTACCAGATCAGATGGTACTTGATTCTGGTCGTCTTCCGGTTTGTCCTGAGGGGATGACTCTTCATACAAGGCCAAAAAACCAGCAAAGTTGAGTACTGAACCTGTAGCACGGAAGAGATACGGCCGTTTCTTAACAGGCACATCCGCATCACCCGCCCAAATATCCGCCGACACCGTGTCATAAACAGCCGGCGCCATCTGGCTGGCTACAAACCGGTCCCAAATCAACTTGTACAACCGATATTGATCACGCTTCAGGTACGGCTTCATCTGCTTTGGATCCCGCATGACAGAGGTGGGACGCACCGCTTCATGGGCTTCCTGCGCCGCTTTGGACTTTGTTTTGTAAACAGGCGGGGTATCCGGCAAATACTCTTTGCCAAACCGCTCTGTCACATAGGCAATGGCCTCTGCCTGGGCTTCTTTGGAGACGGTCACACTGTCTGTACGCATGTAGGTAATCAGACCAACCGTCCCCTCTTCGCCAATATCCACGCCTTCATAAAGTTGTTGGGCAATGCGCATGGTTTTGCTTGTGCCAAAGCTGAGATGGCGTGAGGCTTCCTGCTGCATGGTGCTGGTGGTAAATGGGGCGGCTGGCTTGCGCGTCCGTTTGCCAATGCGTACATCGCCCAATGTCCAGGTGGCTTTTTGCAAGGCGGCCAGATGCGGCTGCACGTCTGCCTCGCTGTTCATCACGGGGTCTTCGCCTTTAAATTTGAAGAATTTGGCTTTGAAATACGGCCGTTCCTGCTGTGGGCGGTATTTTTCCTGACTCAATTCCGCGTCAATCGTCCAATACTCAACCGGCACAAACGACTCAATCTCCCGTTCACGCTCCACCACCAGCCGCACAGCCACAGACTGCACCCGTCCGGCAGAAAGGCGGCCGCGCACTTTGCGCCACAACAAAGGACTCAGCTTATACCCCACCAGCCTGTCCAAAATACGGCGTGCCTGCTGAGCATTCACCCGATCCATATCAATTTCACGGGGATGCTCAAAAGCAGCCTGAACCGCCGGTTTGGTAATCTCATGAAAAACAACACGCTTGGTACGCGCCGGGTCCATTTCTGCCGACTCCAGTACATGCCAAGCAATGGCTTCCCCTTCCCGGTCTGGGTCAGTCGCCAGATAAATTTCTTTCGCTTTTGCGGCAGCTTCTTTCAGCTCTTTCACCACTGGCCGCTTGTCATTGGGCACACGGTATTCTGGCTGGTAATCATGCTCCACATCCACCGACAGCCGCGACTTGAGCAGGTCGCGTACATGCCCAACACTGGACTTTACCGTGTAACCACGTCCTAAATAGCGGCCAATTGTGCGTGCCTTTGCCGGGGATTCAACCACTACCAGCTTTCCTCGGCGGGGCGGCGACTTTTTAGCTGCTTTTTTCTTCTTTTTGGTTACTTTAATCTCTGGCTTTGGCAAATTTTCGTGTGCGGGGGTGCGGCCGGCTTTGTAAATTGTGCCACCACACACCGGACAACGCCCCCGTGTGCCAGGTGTGCCATTTGCAGCCCACTCCGGTTTGGGGTCTTGAAGCGGCCGTTTTTCTTTACATTTGAAGCAGTAACCAATCAGTTCGTTATCAGTTGACATAAAATCTCTTTTTTAGCTAAAATTTTCCAAATCTGTCCCTTCCAGGCCGTCTACCAGCTTTTTGACCAATGGGATTTTGTCTTTGTGTACCACCAGCAGAGCGTCATCCATGTTTACCACGATAACGCCTTCCAGCCCAATAACGGCTACAACTTTTTCGTCTTCAAAGTTGTAAACAAGAGAATCGGCCGTTTCTTCAAGCAGTGTCAGTCCCTTGGTTACGTTAGCGGCCGTATCCGGGTTAATGGCCTCCTTCAGGGCGTACAATGTACCGGGGTCGCTCCACCCCATACTGCCATGAACCACAAGGGCATCCTGCGGATCTACGTACTGCAAAATGGCATCATCAAAGCTGATGGATTGCAAAGTTGGATAAATCTCATGCAGTGTGCTTTTATACGTTGGCTGGCCGATTGTTTGCCCAATTTGCTGTAACTGTGCCCACATTTCTGGCTGGTGCTGCTGGTAAAGCTGCTGGACAAAGCCAATCGTTGTGACAAAGTAGCCAGTATTCCACACATGGGTTTTATTAGCAAACATGGTCTGGCAGTCGGCTAATGGCGGGCGGTAGGTCAGGGAGCCAAAGCGGTAGTAGTGACGGCCGTTTACCTCTCCCATTTTTTCGCCCAAACCAATCCAGCCCAAATTTTCATTAGCAAAACGGGGCGTTTCACCGATAAACAAAATTTTTGCTTCACCCTGGTGCAAAAGCTGTTCGGCCGTTTTCAACACGCCCTGAAACGTGGGGACATTTTCCATCATATTATCACCCCACAAAATAGCCACCGGTTCATCGGGATCGGCCGTATGCTGACCCAAATGCACCATTGATAAACCAACAGCCGCCGCCAAATCTCGCCGGGCAGGTTCACCAATTAACTGGCTGGCGGGCAGTTCCGGAAGCTGCTTGTCGATGATGCCCACATAACGCTCATTGGTTGAAATAAAGATATTGTCTGCGCCATAAAGTGGCAAAACCCGGTCAACAGCCAGGCGCAGCGTCGATTTATCGCCAATAATGGCTTCGAACTGTTTGGGGGATTTTTTCCGGCTAAGCGGCCACAAACGGCGGCCTGAACCACCGGCAAAAATGACAATTTTCATGTTTGATTTTCTCCTCTAACAAATGGGACACGGATTAACATGGATGACAGGTAGCAAGTGGCAAGTGGCAAGTAGCAAGTGGCAAGTAGCAAGTGGCAATCTCCAATCTCCAATCCCTAATCCCTTCAATCTTAAATCTTAAATCTTTAATCTTCAATCACCAACCCGTGCATTCAGGTACTATCAACTTCATCCTGGGGAGTCACATGGTAAACAGGGCCTGGTTCACGGCCGATAATATAATTCATGCCGCTTACCTGCCGCACCATCCCTTTTAATTCCATCATCGCCAACGTACTGCTGACAACGTTTGTCGGCAGCCCTGTCTGGCGGCAAATTTCATCCACATGAACAGGTTGGGCAGAAAGATGGGCTAAGACGGCCGCTTCCTCACTGGTTTCTGGCAAGGCAAGCTGAACGGCCGTATGCTCCACCACCGCGTGCAAATTTAACTCTTCCAAAATATCAGCGACAGAAAGGACAGGCTTAGCCCCCTGCTGGATCAGGCGGTTAGGGCCTTTACTGGCAGGGCTGGTAATATTGCCCGGCACAGCAAACACCTCCCGATCCTGCTCCAGAGCAAATTCAGTGGTAATCAACGCCCCACTTTTTTCACCAGCCTCCACCACCACAACACCCAGCGACAGACCAGAAATAATTCGGTTACGCGGCGGAAAATTTTTGGCTTCAGGGCGCACACCCAGCGCATAATCAGAAACCAGCGCACCCTGACCGTTTGCTATTTTTGCTGCCAGTGCCCGGTGTTCTGCCGGATAAATGACATCCAGCCCGGACCCAAGCACGGCAATGGTACGGCCGCCCATTTCTACGGCCGTTTTGTGGGCAACAGCATCAATACCTCTGGCCAGACCACTAACAATTGTTATGCCATTTTGCACCAGCCCGCGAACAATATCCTGCGTTACTTGACGGCCGTAACTCGTCAGCCGCCGCGTTCCCACCACAGCCACCGCCCATTGGTCTGCCGGGGTTATTTCGCCGTGCACATACAACAGTGGCGGCGGGTTTGGCACTTCGCGCAGATAAACCGGGTAACCGGGCGACGCCCAGGTTATGATGTCAAAACCGGCAGCTTCAACCTGCCGTAATTTCGCATCCAAATCAAGCGAATCGCGTGCCTTCACAAGGTTATGAATCGCCCGCTGATCAAACCCAAGAGATTGTAATTGGGAGGGGGTGGCGTGCCAGGCAGCCGCCATAGAATCAAAGGCATCTAAAAGTGCCTGATGTTTTGCCGGGCCAATACCTTTCACAAGGTTAAAACCCAACCAATACTTTAAGTCATCCATAAAAAGATTAATGATGAATGGAATAATGATTCAAAAAGGTTTTGCCAGCCGTTACTCTGGCAGCAGTCCGGGCATGGGTTTAATGACAATACGGCCGTTTTCCAAATCAACCACGTCAACGACATCATCAATATCAGGAATCAGCACTTCCCCAAGCGGCCCTTTCACAACCAGCACATTATTCGCCTTGGTCTCCAAAATTTCCACAACCACACCCAATGCCCGGCCAGCATCGGTCACCACAGCCAACCCCTCCAATTGGTAAAGGAAATACTCGCCCTCTTCCAGTGGAATTGCATCTGCTTCTGGCACTTGCAGCCAGGCTCCGCGCAGCGTTTCTGCGTCATCCCGGCTGTCGATGCCATCCAGCTTTAGCAGCACCAAACCCTGGTGCAAACGAACGGCCGTAACCGTCATCGGCCTGGGTGATTCTTTACCGATGTATACCACTTCCAACCAGGTAAAACGCTCCGGCAAATCGGTATGCGGCCGTACCCGCACCTCGCCGCGCACCCCATGCGGTTTGATCACTTCACCAATGACCAAAAAACGAGGCTCAGCATCTTCTGCCGAGCCTCGCTGGTTTTTATCTGCATCATCCGAAAAAGATTTGTCAGTCAAAGGAAACCTTTATGTATGCGACTGCATGCAGCCAACAATGGCTCTCAACCAATCAACGTGACGGCCGTTAAACAACATAAAGCAAAACGGCCGTCATAATTACCCAACGAACAAAAATAATGCAGTGCTAATCTTCGATTAATTCGAGAGAGACGCGCTTACCCTGACGGGCGGCAGCAACCTGTACCAATGCACGAATGGCGTTGATAACACGGCCGTTTCTGCCAATCACACGTCCCATATCTCCAGCCGCCACCTCAAGTTCCAGTACCATCTGTGACCCTTCATTTACTTCTGCCACAGAGACCTCATCCGGGTGGTCAACCAAAGACCGCACGACATATTCAACCAATTCTTTCATGGGTATCCAGTCAATTACTCTTCTTCAGTGGTTTCTACAACGGCTTCAGCTTCAGCAACGGCCGTTTCGTCAACGGATTCCGTCACCGGCACACCGGTAAACTCAGCCACCAAAGAATCGAAAGACTCACCCTTGTGCAAGCGAGCCAGGCGGTCAAACGTCCCCTGCTTTTCCAGCAAACGACGAACCGCATCCGTCGGCTGGGCACCATTGCTCAGCCAATACAGTGCCCGATCTTCTTTAATGTCATACGTTTCCGGCTCTGTGCGCGGATTGAAATGGCCAATCCGTTCCACAATACGGCCGTCACGCTTGGCAGTAATATCGGTCACCACAACACGATAACTCGCTTGTTTCTTCTTCCCAGTTCTAGATAAACGAATCTTAAGCATAACCTGTCACTCTCTCCAGAAAAATTAAAATCAAAATAAACTAAAATCGGCCGCCGAGCAAATTGCCCAATCCACGGCCGCGACCTGACCGAAGCTGCTTCATCATTTTTTGCATCTCACGGAACTGCTTCAGCAGCATATTCACATCCTGCACCGATGTACCAGACCCGGCAGCAATTCGGCGCTTACGGCTCGCCTTAATAATCTTCGGGTTTCGCCGTTCTTCCGGGGTCATCGACTGAATAATGGCCTCAATGCGCTTCATATCCTTTTCAGCGCTGCTCAAATCCACATCTTTAGCCATCTTGTTCATGCCGGGAATCATCTCCAGCAGTTGTCCAATCGGCCCCAACTTGCGAACCTGCTGCATCTGCTTCAGGAAGTCCTCCAAATCAAACTTCCCTTCCATCAACCGCTGACCTGCACGGGCAGCCTCTACCTGATCCATTTCCTGCTGCGCCTTTTCAATCAGCGTCAGCACATCACCCATCCCCAGGATACGGCTTGCCAGACGATCAGGATGAAACTCTTCAATTGCACTAAGCTTTTCACCCGTTCCCAGGAATTTAATGGGGACGCCGGTGACTTCACGCATGGAGATGGAAGCACCACCACGCGCATCACCGTCTACTTTGGTCATGATCAGGCCAGTAATTTGGACGGCATTGTTGAAGTCGGTGGCAACCTTTACAGCTTCCTGCCCAGTCATGGCATCAGCCACAAGCAGAATTTCCGCAGGCTGCACTTTCTCCTTGATGGACTTGATTTCGTCCATCATCATCTCGTCTATATTTAGACGACCGGCAGTATCCAAAATGACCGTTGTTGCCCCGGATGTTTTGGCTTGTTTCACACCGTTCACACAAACCTGTACCGGGTTGGCGTTTGGCCCTTCATGATATACCGGAATGTCAAGCTGCTTGCCCAGGGTTTCGAGCTGGTCGATGGCAGCCGGACGATAAACATCTGCCCCAACCAGCAACGGCCGTCTCCCCTGTTTACGCAAGAAGAGCGCCAGCTTGCCAGCCATGGTCGTTTTACCGGCACCTTGCAGCCCCACCAGCATAATCACCGCCGGAGACTGCATGCCCAGATTCAAACGACCCGGTTCACCAAGTGTATTAATTAGTTCCTCGTGTACAATCTTGACCACCTGCTGTCCAGGCGTCAGGCTGCGCATCACCTCTTGTCCAACCGCCCGCTCACGCACACGTTTGACAAAGGCCTTCACAACCTTGTAATTGACATCAGCCTCCAGCAGAGCCAGCCGTACTTCCCGCATGGCGGCATCCACATCAGCCTCGGTCAACTTACCTCGGCGCTGGAGTGAATCAAATACAGATTGCAGACGATTCCCTAAAGATTCAAACACAAAAATTTCTCGCTTTCAGGCAAACAAACTCCCGCAGCTTAGCCAGCGTGCGGGAGTCTCATTATAAATTATGCATGTTCTGGTTCAAGACGAAGCATTTTAGCGCAGGCAAAAAGCCTCGTCAAGAAAATTAACGGCTTACTTTTGACATAAAGCGTCAAAGCACCAGTCAATTTATGCAGCCGCCAAAGCCATTGCTGATTGACGCAAGGCTTCAGCTTTGTTGGTTTCTTCCCAGGGTGCATCAATATCATCGCGGCCAAAGTGCCCGTAAGCGGCCGTTGCCCGATAAATAGGACGGCGCAAACGCAAATCACGAATGATAGCGCCGGGACGAAGATCGAAATGCTCATTGATCAACGCCACCAACTGCTCAGAAGAAAGTTCGCTTGTGCCAAATGTTTCAACATTGATGCTCAACGGTTCTGCCACACCAATGGCATAGGCCAACTGCACTTCGCAGCGTTCGGCCAAACCGGCAGCCACAATATTCTTGGCAACCCAACGGGCTGCATATGCAGCGCTGCGGTCTACTTTGGTTGCGTCTTTGCCGCTAAAAGCACCGCCACCATGCCGCCCCATGCCGCCGTAGGTGTCTACAATAATTTTGCGGCCTGTCAAACCGGCATCGCCCATTGGACCACCCACAACAAAGCGGCCTGTTGGGTTCACAAAAATGCGGATGTCGTCGTCCCACCATTCGCCCAAAACGGGTTTGATAACGTGTTCAATGACTCCCTGACGAATGGTGTCATTGTCTACGTCGTCTGCATGTTGGGTGCTGATCAGGACGGTGTGGATGCGTTTTGGTTTGCCGTAGCTGTACTCAACAGTTACCTGAGACTTACCGTCTGGGCGTACCCAGGGCAAAGTGCCGTCTTTGCGTACTTTGGTCAGTTGGCGGGTTAGCAGGTGTGCCAGGTGAATGGGCAGCGGCATGAGGACATCTGTTTCGTTGCAGGCGTACCCAAACATCATACCTTGATCGCCTGCCCCCAATGCTTCTACTTCTTCATCGGTAACATCGTGGGCGCTGCTGCCGTTGCTGTTTCCGCGATATTCCAGTGCTTTGTCAACGCCCATGGCGATGTCTGCGCTTTGGTTGGCAATGGCAGAGATGACGCCACAAGTGTTGCCATCAAAGCCTTTGCTGCTGTCATCAAAGCCAATTTCGGTGACGACTTTGCGCACGACTTCGTCGATGTTGACGAAGGCGGATGTGGAAATTTCGCCGAAGACCATGACGTAGCCGGTTTTTACGGCCGTTTCGCATGCCACACGTGCTTTCGGGTCTTGGGCTAAAATCGCATCCAAAATACCATCACTAATTTGGTCGCACATTTTGTCCGGGTGGCCTTCTGTCACCGATTCTGATGTAAACAAAAGGCTGGGTGAAGTCATAAAACTAGTTGTCATGTTAAATCCTCCAGAGAATGCTAGAGCTGCGGGTCAGGCAAACGGCCGTAAAAGGCAAAAAAAAGCCCCTTGCTAAGCAGTCAAGAGGCTCGTGTGTATTTGCACAATGACCTCTTATCATCCAGCTTGCGCTGCCGGAATTAGCACCTTCCCATCCAGGGGGGTTGCTGCAGTTTCATCGGGCCGGTCCCTCCACTGCTCTAGATAAGGGTGTTAAATTTACTTTCTATGACAAAGTTAATAGAAAAGCACGCAAAGTATACGCGCTATAGAAAGGGATGTCAAAATTATTACTCCCATGCTTCAGGCGGCTCAGGCATTCCTAATATATGGTAACCGGCATCCACATAAACCACCTCACCCGTCACCCCACTGCTTAAATCGCTGCAAAGCCAAAGCGCCGTCTTGGCCACCTCGCTTTGATCAACATTGCGCCGCAGCGGTGCACGCTCACCAACATAGCCCAACATCTTTCTAAAACCGGCAATCCCGCCAGCCGCCAGGGTCTTAATCGGGCCTGCAGAAATAGCGTTAACCCGAATATTTTGCGGCCCTAAATCTGCCGCAAGGTAGCGTGTGCTGGCCTCTAATGCAGCTTTGGCCACACCCATTACATTGTAATGAGGCACGACTTTCTCTGCCCCGTAGTAGGTCAGGCAAATGATTGAACCGCCTTCAGGCATGAGCGGCACGGCTTTTCTGGCCAGGGCTACCAGACTGTACGCGCTAATGTCCATGGCAATTTTGAAACCGTCGCGGCTGGTGTTTACAAACCGGCCTTCCAATTCTTCAGAGGGTGCATAAGCGATAGCATGGACCAAAATGTCAATCTGTCCCAATGTTTCTGCCGCTTTGGTAAATACGGCATCAATTTCATCATCGTTGGTCACATCGCATTTTTCTATAAAGGTTGCATTCACGCTTTCGGCCAGAGGACGCACGCGCTTTTCCAATTGGGGAATGCCGTAACTAATGGCGATTTCTGCACCTTCTGCGTGCAGCGCCTGGGCAATGCCCCAGGCAATTGAGTATTTATTGGCAACGCCAAATATTAATGCTTTTTTACCTTCTAACAGACCCATTTTGTCTCCTTCAAATAATAATGATTGACGATTCATGGATTCATGATTCTAGTGGGCGGCAGGTGACAGGTTCTTGATTTGCATATCTGCCACTTGCCATGTTTCTTCCACAGTACATTAACACGTGTCTGTCTGTGTGGTTGTGTTTTCGGGTTGAATTGGACAGC
>CAZRIB010000015.1:10820-19900 GCA_964600035.1 uncultured Ardenticatenaceae bacterium
AACGTGGGCTTCCAGGCAAACCACACCATGAGGGCCGGCAACAGCCAGGTGTGGCACTTCGGCAGGCAGGTCCAGCCTGTCACCTGGGTTAAGGGTAGTAGGTTCACCGTCTATGGGAAAACCAAAGATGATAGAGCCTTGCAAGACGTAAATGACTTTGTGGAAGGGGTGGGTATGGGTTTGAAATACTTCTTCAGGAGCGGCTTGCCAGCGATACGGCCGTAACCCTTCCGCCTCCATCTGCTGCACCAACCATTCTTCAGAAGGCACTTCTTTTTCCAGCCATTTTTTGACTTGAATATGATTTTCCTTCACCACAGACTCCTCACCAGCAAATTTTAACAAAATGATACGCGCCCGACCCAAAACCGACAAGACAACCATTGGCCTATGACATAAAGTCTACCTGCAAAAATAAAGAGGCAGCAAAAAATCTTAACTTTCATCTATGCTCCACACAAACCTTGCTATAATCCGCCGCTATGACAAATTTAAGCAATCGCCAAAAAATCTGGTTAGGAATTATCATAAGCGTGGTATCTCTGGCTTCAATCTTTTTGATTGTAGATTTGGAAGAGCTGGTAAATGCACTAAAAAATGCCCGCTTTGGATATTTACTGCTCACTTTAATTGGGTTAATTCTGTTTTTAATTGTCCGGGCTGTCCGCTGGCAGTATATGCTTGCCATGCAAGCCCCATACAAACAGGTTTTCCATATCCAAAATATAGGCTACATGCTGTCGCAGGTGCTGCCTTTGCGGCTGGGTGACGTAGCACGGGCTGTTCTGATCGGCGGCGTTAAACCTGTTACGATTGCCCAGGGCATTTCCACAACGGTCATTGACCGGGTGCTGGATATGGTTTTTATGATTATTTTGCTGCCTTTTGCTCTGGCAAATGTGGGCACACTGACACCGGAGCTGCGGGATGCGGCCCAAGGCTTTGGGTTTGTGGCTGTTGTGGGCATGGGGGTGCTTATTGTGGCGGCCAATCAACGGCCGTTTACCCTTAAAACCGCCGCTTTCATCTTCAACAAGCTGCCTTTTCTGGATACGGCCGTATGGACCAAACGCCTCGACGACCTCCTCCAGGGGCTGTCCAGCCTGACCAGCCTCAAAGACATTCTCATCCTCAGCATCCTCAGCATCCTCGTCTGGATACCCATCATCTTTGCCTACTACACCGCCCTCCTGGCCGCCAACATCCAGCCCACCATCCCCATGGCCGCCCTAACCGTCGTCATCGCCGCCATTGCCGTCGCCCTTCCCTCCTCACCCGGGCAAGCCGGTGTCTTTCACCTGGGCGTCACCATCGGCCTCACCGCCATCATGAAACAACCAGAAGACAAAGCCGTCACCTTTGCCGTACTCTATCATGGCCTCAACATGATCTCACTCATCATCATTGGCCTCATCGGCTTATGGCAAACCGGCCTCAGCTTCCAGTCTGTCGTCTCCACAGCCCGCCAATATAAAGGGGAGGAGTGAGAATGGGGAAGGGAATGGAGAATTGAGAATTGGAGAATTGAGAATGGAGATTAGGAGATTAGGAGATTGGGAGATTGGGAGATTGGAGAGCGTGTCACCTTGTCACCCTGTCAGCCCGTCACCCTGTCACCTCGTCACCCCGTCACCCCGTCACCCCGTCACCTTGTCACCCCGTCACCTTGTCAGCCCGTCACCTTGCCACCCTATCACCCTGCCCAATAAATGCAAATCGTGTATAAATACACAGCCGACACATTATCCAACCAAAGGTAAAAGCTGAAATGAAGATTCTGGAAGTATTAACTTACTACCGCCCCTGGGTCAGTGGGTTAACGATTTATGTAGAACGCTTAAGCAAAGCACTTGTCCAGCAAGGGCACGAAGTCACCGTTCTCACTTCTCAATACGACAAAAATTTACCCCAGTACGATCTGCTCGATGGTGTCAAAATTGTCCGCATTCCGGTTGCCATGCGGGTTAGCAAAGGGGTTATCATGCCCGGTTTTGGCCCGATGGCGTGGAAGTTAGCCCAACAAACAGATGCTATTCACCTGCATCTGCCACAATTTGACGCGCCCGGTGTTGCTTTTCGGGGGCGGCTGCTGAAAAAGCCGGTTGTCCTGACTTATCACTGTGATTTGCAGCTTCCTCAAGGCGTTTTTAACCGGCTGGTGGATAAAGTGGTGGCGTTTCAAAATAATCTGGCAGGTCTTTTATCAGATGCAGTTGTGACATACACGCGTGACTATGGCACGCATTCCCCTTATCTTTCGCGCTTTGTGGGTAATAAATTGCAAATTATTCCCCCGCCTGTTGAATTAGCCGATGCCACACCAGAGGAATGTGCCGCTTTTCGCCAAAAACACCAGCTAAACGGCCGTAAAGTCATCGGTCTATCCACACGCATCGCCGCCGAAAAAGGCATCGAAGTCCTGCTGGAAGCCCTGCCCGCCATCCTGGAAAAACACCCCAACGCGCTGGTGCTGCACGCCAACCCGCAAACCGTCGGCGAAGACGCCTACGCGAAGAAACTGGAGCCGCTCTTCCAAAAACATGCCGCCCATTACAAACAGCTTGGCGGCCTGCACGGTTCGGAATTGACCGCCTTTTACAACAATCTGGATGTACTTTGCGTAACAAGCCTTAACAGCACAGAAAGTTTTGGACTGGTGCAGATTGAGGCCATGCAAAATGGCGTACCGGTGGCGGCGTGTGCCCTGCCCGGCGTGCGCCAACCCGTCACCATGACCGGCATGGGAGAAGTCACGGCCGTTGGCGATTCCCAGGCACTCGCCCAGGCCGTTATCCGCATTTTGGACAACGTAGATGCCTACCGGCGGGACACGCAGCTCATTGCCCACAGCTTCAGCCCGGCACAAACAGCCAAAGAGTACATTCGCCTGTTCACTGCCATTAAAAACGGCCGTTTCGACCCGGCCACACGCGAACCAGAAGCATACCAACAACTCCGCGCCATGCGCGACAAATTTCAACAAACATGACCACCAAACCAACCGATCTACAACAGGACGATTTATTGTGGCGGCATCTCAAAACCGTGCCCGCCTTCCGCGCATTGCTGCGTGCCGTAGAAGCCCGCTTTTACCAGGCCACAGAACTGCCAGAACCCATCCTTGACCTGGGCTGCGGGGACGGCCATTTTGCCCAAATGGTCTTCGACAAGCCGCTCACCGTCGGCATTGATCCCTGGTGGGGGCCGCTCAACAAAGCGGCAAAAACGGGCATGTACCAGACAGTACTGCAAGGCATGGGCGACAAGCTCCCCTTTCCTGACAACACCTTCAACAGCGCCATCAGCAATTCCGTGCTGGAACACATCCCCGACATTCAGCCGGTGCTCAATGAGATTGGCCGCGTGCTTAAGCCAGACGGCCGTTTCCTCATCACCATGCCCTGCCACCGCTTCACCCAGCAGCTTGGCGGTGCGGCCTTTTTTGAAAGCATCGGGCTGCCCGGCATGGCCGATCGCTACCGCCGCTTTTTCAACTTCATCGCCCGCCACGTCCATACAGACTCTGCCGAAGTTTGGGCAAAACGGCTGGCAGAAGCCGGACTGGCTGTAGAAAGATGGCAGTACTACTTTTCGACCGGCGCACTGCGGGCACTGGAATGGGGACACGTCCAGGGGCTGCCTTCCGCAGTTATGCACGCGCTGACCGGCCAATGGATTGTTGCCCCCTGGAAGAGCAGTCTGGCACGCACGGAGCAGTGGGTACGGCCGTATTACGAAGCAGAGCCAAACGCAGAAGACGGCACCTACGTGGTCTTTATTGCCCGCAAAGTGGCCGATGGCCCCATTGAGCCGTACCTGCCTCCGGCACGGCCGTTTACAGTTGAAGAACTGCAAGCAGCAGACCAGCCAGCCGCCCCCACTACCCCCAAGCAAGAAAATGTGCCTCCAAAACGACGGCAGCCAGCCGCCGCCACAACAACCGCAGCAGAAACGGCCGTTACACCTCCCGTATCACCGCCTGCTCCAGCCAAAACCGGCATCAACCGGCAAACCATCACCGCCATCCTTGGCCTGTTTACCCTGCTGGTCATGATGATAGGGCAGGCCACAGTTCGTGGCCGGGCTTTGGCAGACGGCACAGGGACGGGCTGGTTTTTGGCGGGATTTGCCCTGCTCTTTGTATTGGCATGGTGGCAAAACCCCCGCCGCGAACGAACAACATGGCAGTGGCCGTCACTAAGTGCCATACCAGCCAAACGATGGTGGGTGATTGTGGCCGCATTTTTAGCCATGATGGCCCAGCGTTGGGGCAGTACAGGGCAAGATTGGCTGGCCATTGCTGGCTGGCTGGGTGGTGGGGTTTTGGCGGGCTATGCTTTGTGGGAACCAGATGAGACGCTGCCAGAAAACGGCCGTTCAACCTCCCGCTTTCACCTGATTGCCGCCGTCACCCTGTTTTTCACAGCCCTTTTCCTGCGCACATTCAACCTGAGCAGCCATCCCTTCATTCTCAATGGCATTGAAGCCAGTTTGGGGCTGAATGCCGTGCAAACATTGCATAACCAGCTTAACAACCCCTTTGCCACGGGCTGGTTAACAAACCCCACGTTGCCTGCCTATTTACAAGCCCTTGCCATTGCCATTTTTGGACAGACGACCTTTGCCCTGCGCATTGTTTCTGCGGTGTTGGGCGCACTCACGGTTACGGCCGTTTTCTATTTGGGCAAGCGGCTCTTTGGGCAAACAGTCGGCCTGCTGGCGGCCATTTTGCTAACGGGTATGCACCTGCATTTGCACTACAGCCGTCTGGGCATGACCAATGTGTGGGATGGCCTGCTCATTTTGCTGGCACTGGGATCAATGGCGGCGGCCTGGGAACGGCCGTCGCGCCAACAGTGGCTGGCTGCCGGTGCTTTTACCGGCCTGTGTGCCTACGTCTACACGGCATCTCATTTGCTGCCCATTATGCTGGCAGGTACGGCCGTTACCATCCTGCTGGCCGATCGCGCCGCCCTCCGCGAACAGTGGCGGCACTGGCTGGCTGCCATTCTGCTGGCCGCCATCATTGCCCTGCCCCAACTGCTGTTTTACCGGCAAAATCCGGGCATTTATATGGAACGCGCCAATGCGCTGGGCATTTTGGACGGGCAAACGGGCTGGCTTAACCAGGAAGCCGCCCTGCGGAACATTCCGGCCAGCGACTTATTGGCGCAGCAGCTTTGGGCGGGTCTGCTGGCGTTTAACAGCGGCCAAGACCAAAGTCCGGCATACCGGCCAGAAACGACACTGCTCAGTTACTGGATGGGACTGTTTTTTGTGTTAGGTGCGGGCATCGCCCTCACCCGGTGGCGGCGAATGTCGTACCGGCTTTTGCTGGTATGGGTGCTGACGACGCTTGTTTTTGGGGCGGCACTGCTGCTTCAGCCGCCAAACAGTCACCGAATTGTGTCGGCGGCGCCGGCGGTGGCGCTGCTGGCGGCTGTTGGTCTGGCGGCGGCGGGTGAATGGCTGGCCGGACTGGTTCCCGGTTGGCGGCAGGGGGCGCAGTGGATGGTGCTGGTGTTGGCTGTGGCGGCGGGGCTGCTGGCGCTGGGGGATGTTGGGTTTTATTACGGCCGTTACCGCCAAACCCACCAATTTGCAGACCGCAACACGGAAGTGGCCGACCAGATGGCCCATTATTTGAACACTTTGCAAGGGGAATGGACAGCCTATTTCTATGGCGCGCCAGCCATGTTTGTGGACTTTCCCACCATTCTATACCTTGCGCCTGATTTTCAGCGCAATGTTAATCTGTTTGACGTGATTGATGTTCAGGCACCGCCTCCGGCAGCAGAGGGAACGGCCGTGTACATTGTGCTGCCAGAAAATGCCCAGGCGTTAACAATGCTGGAAGAAAGGTATCCCAATGGCACGCTGCAAACGTTCGATGGGTATTATGGTGCGCCGTTGTTTTGGGCGTATGAGGTACGGCCTTAGGTCGTCATCCGTTATGATTGGTCAAGTATCGCTGTTCAATTGGAGCGTGACATGACAACAAACTCCCCTCAACATTTGAACGAATCACCCCCTTGGGGCAGAACCACAAAAGTTGTGGTTGCTGTGACAACCCTTTTGGTTGTGGCATTGGTAGCACGTCGTTTTCAAACGCTTATTGCCCAGTTGGTGGCGGCGGCGATTTTGGCCTATATCCTGAACCCAATCATTGCCTTTATCAGCAGGCGGCTAAAAGTGAGCCGGGGAACGGCCGTACTGCTGGTTTATTTCATCGTTCTCATTGGCCTGGTTGGGGGCATCATTGCCCTGGGGGTGGCGGCCGTTGAACAGGTCAGCAACCTGATCAACCAGGTGCCGTTGTTAATTGAAGAAACATCGGCCGTCATTAGCACCTGGATGGCGCGCACAGATGTCATTGTCATCGGCCCTATTTCCTTTACGCCCAGTACCATCAATTGGGATGCAATTACCAACCAACTGCTGAATCTGGTGCAACCTGTGGTTAGCCAAAGCGGCCAATTTGTCACCAGCCTGGCATCGGCTACCCTGCGCTGGACAGGTTATCTGTTGTTCATTTATGTGGTTTCTATCTACATTGCCAATGAAATTCCCAAAGTTGGCGGGTATGTGGGTGATTTTGCCCAGCCGCCGGGCTACCGGAAGGATGCAGAACGGCTGACAAAGGAATTCGGCCGTATTTGGTCGGCTTATTTGCGCGGGCAGGTTATTTTGGGTCTGGTTATCTTTTTTGTGGTCTGGGTTGGGCTGTCGGCTTTGGGGGTGCGAAATGCACTGGCTTTGGGGCTGCTGTCCGGTTTGCTGGAGTTTATTCCTGTGATTGGGCCGTTGATTGGTACGGTAACGGCCGTTATCGTGGCCTTCTTCCAGCAAAGCAACTATCTCGGCTTACCCGGCTGGCAGTTGGCATTGGCTGTACTCATCCTCATGATCATCATTCAGCAAATCGAAAACAACGTTCTTGTTCCCAAAATTGTGGGGCAATCTCTCGACTTGCATCCATTGGTGGTGATGGTAGGTGTGTTCATGGGCAGCTCATTGGCAGGCATTTTGGGCGCAATTTTGGCCGCACCTGTTTTCGCCACATTAAAGCTGTTGGGCACTTACGCATGGCGCAAATTTTTCGATCTGCCGCCATTCCCCAATGAACCCGAAGATTCGCCACCCTCGCGCACATTCAGAGAGCGAGTCAAGGAGTATATTCGGCGCTGGCGAAAAGAGAATTGAGAATGGAGAATTGAGAATGGAGAATGAACTTGATTAATCGCCAATCTCCAATCCCTTTAATCTTTAATCATCAATCTTCACTTATCAGAGGAAAAACCCCATGCCAGACACAATTCACCCCCTTGTTCAACAACTTTTTTTTGCCCGCAGTGAATTCCAGCGCTGCCTGACAGGATTAACGGCCGAAGATGCCGTGAAGCGCATTGGCCAAATGAACTGCATTAGCTGGATGGTTGGTCATTTGGCAAATCAGGAGCATTTTTACTGGATTATTTTGAATGGGGAAGATTCGCTTGCGCCTGGGCTGAACGATCTGGTTGGCTTTGGCAAGCCTGCCTCTACGCCGCCGTTAGCAGAAATGTGGGCTGTGTGGCAAACGGTTACAAACGCGGCAGATGGCTATTTGACGCAGTTGACAACGGCCGATTTGATTCAAACACGTCTCTTTCGGGGCAAGCCGGTGCGAGAATCAACCGGCACAATGCTGCTGCGAAACATTTACCATTACTGGTTCCACATCGGCGAAGCCCATGCTGTCCGGCAGCAGCTTGGGCACACAGATTTGCCGCAGTTTGTAGGGGGAATGGAAACGGCCGTTTACCGGCCAACCTGACAACTTGGTACACGTAACCCGAAGTCCGTATACCGTTTTCCGACGAAATTTCCAGAGAAAACACATACGGAAAACGGCTGACGGATTACCGAATACGGATACTAGCTAACCGACACAACCAGCACCACTTTGCCGATATTTTTGTTTTGAGCCACATAGTCATGGGCTTCCTGCGCCTGAGTAATGGGAAAAGTGGTATCAATCACAGGTTGAAGCTCACCAGATTTCAACAACGGCCAGAAGCCCGACTCAAATTGCTTCACAATTTTTATTTTTTCGGCAGGCGGGCGGGAGCGCAGGGTAGAGCCGATAATTTTGAGGCGATTGCGCAGCAGCCGGGCCATATCCATCTCCCCATGCCCGCCGCTGAGCAGGCCAATGTTGACTAAACGGCCGAATGGCTTCAACGCCTTTACATTCCTGTCCAGATACGCCCCCCCAACCGGGTCTAAAATCACATCGACACCTTCACCACCCGTCGCTGCCAACGTTTCCTGCAAGAAATCTTGTTCTTTGTAGTTAATGGCGGTCGATGCCCCTAATTCCCGGCATTTAGCCAATTTTTCCGGCTGGCTGGCTGTAACAATAACCTGGCATTCTGTAACCGCGGCCAGTTGAATGGCGGCTGTTCCCACACCGCTTGCTCCGGCGTGAATAAGGACTGTTTCCCCCTTTTTCAAATCGCCTTCTAAAAACAGGTTCACAAAAGCGGTTAACCACACTTCGGGAACGGCCGTTCCCTGCACAAACGACCACGAATCAGGCAAACGCAGCAGCATTTCAGCCGGAACAGCCACCCGCTCGGCATACCCGCCGCCGGGCAGCAGGGCACATACCCGGTCGCCAATTTTCCATTCATCGGAAACCTGCTCCCCTTTGGCAATGATCATGCCTGCCATTTCTAGCCCCAGGATTTCGCTGGCTCCCGGCGGCGGCGGGTAAGCACCTCTGGCCTGAAGCAAATCTGCCCGGTTAACGGCCGTTGCCATCACCTTCACCAACACCTCATCCGCCTCATAAGAAACATCCGGTACCTCTTCCCAGGACAAACGCGGCCCAGATTTTGTTTGATGCACAACAATGCCATACATAAGCTAGCTACCTCCATACCGGTTTAAAAGAAAATCATCCAAAAGCGGCAAACGGATTACAAATTCACTGCCTTCATTCGGCACACTGCTCAGCGAAACCGTTCCGCCATGTGCCTCCACCAATGTCTTTACAATAAACAAACCCAGTCCTTTTCCACGAATTTCAGAATTGG
>CAZRIB010000016.1:0-16847 GCA_964600035.1 uncultured Ardenticatenaceae bacterium
ACTACCTGACCCGCCAGCCATACACCTGGGAAATGGTCATTGCCCTCGACGGCCCCACCGACGACACCAAAGGGGTTGTCACGGCATTTGCCAAAGGCAAGCCCCACATCCGCCTGATTGACCGGCAGGAAAATCGTGGCAAGGGATACACCATTCGCGAGGGGATGCTGGCCGCCCGCGGCGACATCCGCCTTTTTACCGATGCCGACAACTCCACCGACATCAGCCATTTTGACCAGATGCACCCGCTGTTTCAGCAGGGGCACAGCGTGGTTATTTGCTCACGCGACAGCAAAGATGCACCGGGCGCGCGTCAAGCCGTTCCCCAGCCGTTTTATAAGCGCGTGCTGGGTAATTTGGGCAACCTGTTTATCCAAATGATGGTTGTGCCCGGCATTTGGGACACGCGCTGCGGATTCAAAGCCTTTACCGGTACGGTGGCCGAGCAAGTATTTAGTGTGGCGCGTATGGACGGGTTTAGCATTGATGATGAAGCGTTGGCATTGGCACGCCGCTTTGGTCATAAAATCGCGGTCATTGGGGCTGACTGGATTGATGCGGCTGGTACGCATGTTAGCAAGCTGGATTATTTGAAAAATATCTGGGAAGCTGTCCACATTCGCTGGAATTTGATGACGGGTGTGTATAAAACACGTCCAGCCGGCCCGCGAGTAGAAAATGCCGTGTTTGTGGATTTGCAGGAAGCGTAATTTGGAGATTGGAGATTGGAGATTGGAGACTCAGTAGATGTAGAATCTGCCACGAATTACACAAATTTCACGAATTAAGAACCGTTTTTCGTGTCATTCGTGCTGTTCGTGGCGAAAATTTAGATCTACTGAGACTGGAGATTTGCTTTGAGTCATGCCAGCCTCAATCTCTAATCCCCAATCTCTAATCTTTCACGACTGTGCCTGACCTGACTTTTGAAACGGCCGTTTACCAACCACCCACCATCTGCCACATTGCCGGTCTGGATGAGGCCGGGCGTGGAGCATTGGCTGGCCCGGTGGTGGCAGCGGCCGTTATTTTGCCTCTTGATTCTCCCTCTTTAGCCAAGCAGTTAGCCGGTGTCAATGATTCCAAACAGTTGACGGCCGTAAAACGGGAAGCCTTGTACACGGTTGTCATGGAAACGGCCGTTGCCTGTGGCATTGGGCAAGTTCCGGCGGCGGTCATTGACAAAATTGGCATTATCCCCGCCACCCGCCAGGCCATGAGAGCCGCTTTGTCGCAGTTGACAGTGACGGCCGATTATTTGCTCATAGACGGCCGTATTCGCCTTGCCAGCCTGCCTACTCCCCAACAATCTATCATTCGCGGCGACAGCAAAAGCCTCTCCATAGCCGCCGCCTCTATTCTGGCCAAAGTAACCCGTGACCGCTACATGGTGGCACAAGACAGCCGCTTCCCCACATACGGCTTTGCCAAACACAAAGGATACGGTACGGCCGTACACCTCCAGGCATTGGCAAAACACGGCCCCTCCCCCTTACATCGCCAATCATTTGCCCCCCTCCGCCAAACACTAATTTGACAGCCGTCATTCATAATTCGTAAGCCGTGAGCCGTAAGCCGTGTGCCGTAAGCCGTAAGCTGTAATCGGATTACGGAATACGGTCTTCGGATTACGGAATACGGGCTACGGACTACGGCCTTCGGACATCGGGCTACGTGCACCAGGGTGCTTTGTGAGAGAAAAATAAAAATACTTGACAGAATAGTTCGTATCCGTACAATTCCAAGCGTTATTTTTTAATGCTATTTTCAAACGTAACGTAACTGTACAGCCTCTCCAGCTGTGGCCGGTGTCCTCACCGCGCCACCAGCGGGCACGGTATAGTTACTTTCAAACAAGGATTGCCTATGCCACAAAAACCGTGGTTTCAAGATCAAGAAAGGCGACAAAGGTGGATAACCTTTGTCCAAAATCTAAACCCAAACATTGACCCGCAGGCGATTCGTCTGATGGATCAATTGGGATTTGTTGCCCGCTCTATTTACCAGATCAGTGAGCAAGGTGTAGAAGAAGCCGGGCTGTCTCTGGCGCAGTACCGGGTTTTAATGCATCTCTTTTTTGCCGAGCAGATGGGTGACAAAGCCGAGATGAACCCGTCGGAAATTAGCGACAGGCAGGGCGTCAGCCGGAATACGATGAGTGCGTTTATTCGCAATTTGGAGGAGGAGGGGCTGATAGAACGCCGCCTCGATCCGAATGATCGCCGTCGTTTTAACATTAGTCTGACGGAAAACGGCCGTTTACTCGTTCGGCAGTACGCCAGCAACCATCTGGCCCATATTAGCCAATGCTTCAGCGGACTCAACAAGGAAGAACAAGAAACCTTGCTAACCCTGCTGCAAAAATTAGGCGATCATGTGATGGTCGCCAGCAAAAAGTAACCAGCGAGAAGAATGGATAAAGATGGGGCGAGTATGCAGGTGGCAAGTAACGACCTGCA
The DNA here is from genome assembly GCA_964600035.1 of uncultured Ardenticatenaceae bacterium. Lineage (GTDB taxonomy): Bacteria > Chloroflexota > Anaerolineae > Promineifilales > Promineifilaceae > CAZRIB01. Next base: position 2,460 of record CAZRIB010000016.1, read on the forward strand.
ACATGCAACATGCAACCCGCTTTAATCTTTAATCCATAAATCATCAATCTTTATTTTCAAGGAGTTAATCACTATGCTACGAATCAGGCAGTACCTGAAGCCGTATCTTGGCATGTTTGCGGCTGCGGTTGTTCTGCTCTTTATCCAGGCAAACCTGGATTTGACCTTGCCGGATTATCTCTCCCGCATTGTCAACACGGGCATTCAACAAAATGGTGTTGAAAATCCGGTTCCAGAAGCGATGCGGCAGGCAACCATGGAACGGATGGTATTGTTTATGAGTGCGGAAGAGGAAACGGCCGTACGCGAAGCCTACACCCTCTACCAACCAAACGACCTCACCGCCAACCCGTACAAAGAAACCTACCCCCTTCTGGCCGATGAACCCATCTACATCCTCAACGATTTAACCGAGGAAGAGATTGCCGCCATCCAGCCACCCATTTCCAAAGCGCTGCTTGTCGTCTCAGCCATTGAACAAGTAATGGAAAACCCGGAAGCAGCCTCTCAGCTTGGCGGGGCATTTGGCGGCGGGGCATTTAACCCGGCAGCCCTGCCCCCCGGCACAGATTTATTCGCCCTTTTGGAACGTCTGCCAGCCGCTCAACGCACAGCCTTGTCTGAGCGCATGAATGAGCAGTTTGCCACGCTGGGCGACAACATGATTGAACAAATGGCCATCGTCCAGGTAAAGAACGAATATGAAGCGTTGGGTGTAGACATTGGCCGTTTACAAAGCGGGTATATTTTGCGCACAGGGGCGATGATGCTGCTCTTTACCTTGTTATCGGCGGCATCGACCATTGCGGTTGGGTATCTCTCGGCAAAAATTGCTGCGGGAATCGGCCGTGACCTGCGCAGCGATGTGTTCACCAAGGTAGAAAGCTTCTCCGGTGCGGAGTTTGACAAATTCCCCACCGCCTCACTCATTACGCGCACAACCAACGACATTACCCAACTGCAAATGGTGACTATGTTTATGGTGCGGCTTGTCTTTTATGCCCCAATTTTGGGTGTAGGCGGCACAATTCGCGCCATTGGCAAAGGGTCATCCATGTGGTGGACAATTGCCGTTGCTGTGATGGTGCTGCTTGGCGTCATTACTGTAATCGTTTCCATTGCCCTGCCCCGCTTCCGGCTGGTACAAAAGTTAATTGACCGGCTCAATTTGGTGGCGCGGGAGAATTTGTCGGGCATTATGGTGATTCGCGCGTTTAACATGCAGGGGTTTGAGGAAGCCCGTTTTGACGAGGCTAATAAAGATTTGACGGCAAATATGTTGTTTATTGCCCGAATTATGGCCGTTATGATGCCTATCATGATGTTTATCCTCAACGTCCTGTCTGTGGTCATCCTGTGGGTTGGGGCACACCAGGTTGCCCAATCCAACATGCAGGTTGGCGATATGATGGCCTTCTTGCAATACGCCATGCAAATTGTCTTCTCCTTCCTCATGCTCTCCATGCTCTTCATCATTCTGCCCAGAGCATCTGTTTCCGCAGACCGTGTTGCCGATGTGCTGGAAACAGAACTGGCAATTAGAGACCCGGAAACGCCAAAAACATTGGGTGATAATGTTCGCGGTTTGGTGGAGTTTCGCCATGTCTCGTTCCGGTATCCTGGGGCAGATGCGGATGTGCTGCATGACATCAATTTTGTGGCAGAGCCGGGCCAGACAACAGCTTTCATCGGTTCAACCGGCTCTGGTAAATCGACTATCGTTAACCTGATTCCCCGCTTTTATGATGTGACAGAAGGGGCTATCTTGATTGATGGTGTAGACATCCGCGAAATAACGCAGCATGAACTGCGGAAGCATATTGGCTATGTGCCGCAGAAGGGGATTTTGTTCTCTGGTACGATTGCCAGTAATTTGCGTTTTGCCAATGAATTTGCGACGGAAGAGGATTTGCAAACGGCCGTTACCATTGCCCAGGCATCCGAATTTGTAAACAGCAAACCAGACGGCCTGAACACCGACATTTCACAAGGCGGTACAAACGTATCCGGCGGGCAGCGGCAGCGCCTTTCCATCGCCCGTGCGCTTGTGAAAAAGGCTCCCATCTACATCTTCGACGACACCTTCTCCGCTCTGGACTTCAGAACAGATGCGGCACTGCGGCGTGCCCTGCGCGAACACATCACCAACAGCACCATCTTCATGGTGACACAACGTGTTTCCACAGCCAAAACCGCTGACCAAATTATTGTGCTGGACCAAGGCGAAGTTGTTGGCAAAGGCACGCATGAAGAACTGATGGAAAGCTGCGAAACGTATCAGGAAATTGCCCTGTCTCAATTAAGCTTGGAGGAACTTTCATCATGATGATGCACGGAGGACGCAGCGGTTCACGAGGTGGTGGACCAATGGCTGCCATGAGAAAGGGCGACAAAGCCCGAAACTTTAAGGCCACCATAAAAAAGCTGGCCAAATATTTGGACGCCTACAAATTCAAGATTGGTGTGGTTTTCTTCTTTGCCATTGCCTCAACTGTGTTCAACATTGTTGGGCCAAAAGTGCTGGGGAATGCCACCACTGCCTTGTTCGACGGCATCATGGCGCAAATTGCTGGTACAGGCTCAATTGACTTTGACTATATCGGCCGTATCTTGCTAACCATGCTCATTCTCTACATCTTGTCAGCCATGTTTGCCTATGTCATGGGCTGGGTAATGGCTGGTGTCGCCACAGACATTTCATACCGTTTCCGCAAAGAAATTTCGGAAAAAATCAACCGGCTGCCTCTCAGCTACTTTGACAAAACAACCCAGGGTGAAGTGCTGTCTCGCATTACCAACGATGTAGATACTGTCAACCAAACTCTCAGCCAAAGCCTTACCCAAATCATCACCTCCACCATTACCGTTGTGGGTGTGCTGGTTATGATGCTGTCCATTAGCTGGGTTATGACGCTGGTGTCGTTAATTGTCATTCCTCTTTCTTTAGGTGTGGTGATGTTCATTGTGAACCGGTCACAAATTTATTTCCAGCAGCAGCAGGAATATCTGGGGCACGTGAACGGCCATGTGGAAGAGATGTTTGGCGGGCATCGGGTGGTAAAGGCTTTCAATGTTGAAGAGCGGAGCATCCGCAAATTTGAAGAGTACAACAGCAGCCTGTACAACGTCGCCTGGAAATCACAATTTTTGTCCGGGTTGATGATGCCCATTATGAACTTTATTGGCAATTTGGGTTATGTGGCGGTTGTCGTGGTTGGCGGTTATTTGACAGTGCGCAATGCCATTACCGTTGGTGATATTCAGGCGTTTATTCAATATGTGCGCTCATTTAATCGGCCGTTGATGCAGTTGGCAAACATTTCTAATGTGCTGCAGCAAACGGCCGCAGCCGCTGAGCGTGTGTTTGAATTTTTGGAAGAAGCGGAAGAGGTGCAGGAAACGGAAAATCCGGTGCAGTTGGATACCCTGAAGGGACATGTGGAATTTCGCAATGTGCGCTTTGGGTATGACCCGGAAAAGCCGATTATTCACAATCTTTCAGCAGAAGCGATGCCCGGCCAAAAGGTGGCGATTGTTGGCCCAACCGGTGCCGGCAAAACCACGATTGTGAAGCTGTTGATGCGTTTTTATGATGTAGATGACGGCGCAATTTTGGTTGATGGGCACGATATCCGGTCGTTCCGGCGGCAGGATTTGCGGCGCTGGTTTGGTATGGTGCTGCAAGATACATGGTTGTATAACGACACGATTATGGAAAATATTCGTTACGGCCGTTCCGAAGCCACAGACGAAGAAGTGATTGCGGCGGCTAAAGCGGCCCACGTTGACCATTTTGTCCATACACTGCCAGAAGGGTACAACATGGTCATCAACGAAGAAACGACCAACATTTCACAAGGGCAAATGCAGTTGTTAACCATTGCCCGCGCCGTGTTGGCTGACCCCCGCATTCTCATTTTGGATGAGGCAACCAGTTCTGTTGATACGCGCACTGAAGTGTTGATTCAAAAAGCAATGGACAAGCTCATGATGGGGCGCACCAGCTTCATCATTGCCCACAGGTTGTCTACCATTCGCAATGCTGACTTGATTTTGGTGATGCGGGATGGGGATATTGTGGAACAAGGCAATCATGAGGAGCTGCTGGCGAAGAAGGGCTTCTACCATGAGTTGTATATGAGCCAGTTCCAGCGTGTGGAAGAGGATGAAACCGCAGACCTGGCGGCTGTGCCGACCGGGGATTAGTGGACAGTGGTATGAAAAACGGCCGTTTCTGCTGTGAGAAACGGCCGTTTTTTTATCCCATCTAACTATCTACTACTCAGTCACATGTGAAATGAGGGACTAGATTGGTTCAATCTCGGAGATTGAACCAATCTTTGTATCCATCAAAGAACACTTGACTGAGTACTACAAATTTTCCTCAAAAAAGCCCACCGCCAATTCCGGGTGATCTAGCAAATATTGATACCCATCAAAGCGGTGGCTGCTTTCAACCACAACCGCCTCACTACCTGCCGGGGCAGCCATCGCCATTCCATCCACATCGTCAACACTCCCCCAACTATCCCCTTCCCCCTGAATAAAGAGCAAAGGTGTGTCACCAGCACCAGCCGCCGCTGCTGCCAGACGATACTCCCGCAGGCGAATCCCCCCTGCCGCCACATACATCATTTCGGCAAGCGGCAAAACAAGCTTTGCCAACCCACCCAGCATATACCGGGAAAAACCTTCAGCAAATACAGAGGGCGTTGTAGGCTGCACAGCAATGCCCGCCTTAATCTGATCCGTGTAAGGTAAGGTATACAACAGGGTATTTGCCCCCATCGAAAAGCCAACCACGCCAATCTTGTCGGCATTTACATCATCACGGCCTGTCAGATAAGCCAGCGCGCCCAACAAATCACGTGCCTCTTGCAGCCCAAACATCACCGGCGTACGCTCGGCACTTTCGCCGTGATTGCGCAAATCAAACATCAACACATGATAATCCTGTTGGTGCAGCGCCAAAGCCAGGCGCATTAAATCCACCGGCTCGGCATGGCTCAATGTAGAAACCAAATCAGCTGCGGATTCGCCCAGCCGGTTCCAAGGCCAGCCATGTACCAACACAATGGTCGCCTGTTCACGCCTGGAAGCGTCTGCCGCAGGAATAAACCACCCGGAAAGACGCACGCCATCCTGTGCCGGAAAGTTTACGTTCTCAAACGGCAGGCCAATGGTGTCTGGTGACAGCCACAACGGCTGACGAGGCGGACGAATCATCCGTTTGGCAAAAAAGGCGGCAATGCCGGTGATGATGCCGGCGGCTATCCCTGCTAATAAAAATAGTATGCGCAAAACACGCTGAAAAATTCTCATTGTTGTTTTTCCTTGCAAATAGAGTTTGATGATTAATGGGTTAGGTAAACCATAAAAAGAAGTAAGCGTTCAGTTGGTCAGCCAGTCAGCCAGTCAGCTTCATGGCGTTTGGCTAAAAAGTTGTTAATCAGGGCAAGAATCAGATTAAAATGCGGTGTGTTTGGCTAACCTAATCAATCGTTCCTTGCTCTGGAAAAAGGCTGATAAGCTGAAATGCTAATAGCTGAATGCTTACCCATTGTGCTTAATTGATTATACCAGAGGGAAAAGGAGAAAAAATGGGAAACGGCCGTTTCATGGGGCAATCGTATATCTTGCAAAAGAGTTGGTACAAAAAATAAGCCCAAAAGGTGATTGCCCTGCGACTAAAATCAGTTAAACTGTTTATGTTAGCCGCAACAACCATAAGGCAAAAACATTCATTCATTGACCATTGACAAGCCAACCATGGACACCAATTCACCAGAGCAATTACAAAAACAAGCCATTGCTGCCACAGAAGCCAACCAATTCTGGGAAGCTGTTGAGCTATATACACAAATCCTGAGCATGACTGCGCCCCACACCGAAGACGAAAGTCAGAAAGAAATTCGGCTGGCTGCACTCAAGGAAAGAGGACGTATTTTAGGCCTGCTGGGCGAGCAAGCGGCTGCGCTGGCCGCTTTTGAGCAGTACTATCTGGAAGCTGGGAACAGTTTCCACGCTGTAGATGCACTTGTGTTAATTGGGAATGGCTCACGCAATCTGGGGCAGCACCAACGCGCTATCAAGGCTTATCAGGAGGCGCTTGATTTTGCGGAAGCTATTAATTACACGGCCGGACGTGCCAAAGCGCTGGCTGGCTATGGTGGCACGTTTTTGCTGATGGGGCATATGAATGAAGCACGCCTCCATTTGGAAAGAGCCAGCGCATTGTTTGCCCAATTGAATGATGCCATTCAGCAAGTGCGTACGTTGAACAAGCTGGGTATTGCCCATGCACTGACTGGTGAAATGGATAAGGCGATTGGCGCGTTTGAAAAGGCGATTTTGCTGGCACAGGAAAACGGCCGTATTGAAAACCACATTGCCGCCTTAAACAATCTGGGCGAGTGCCACCAACACCTCCACAACTTTCAACAAGCAGCTGAACATCATAAGCAGGCCCTCCAACTGGCAAAAAGTGCCCAGCTTCGTATTTTGGAATCCGATATTTGCCGCAATTTAGGCGTGGATCTGGTTCATTTGGGCGACGTGGAGAATGGATTGGCGTATTTGCACCGGGCGCTGGCTTTGGGGGAAGAAACAGAAGACCTGGAACTGCGTCTTAACACACTCTATAACCTCGCCTTAACTGAGCTGGGCCGCAATAATATAACGACGGCCGAAACATATGCGGCTGAATTGCAGGAAACGGCCGTTTCCCGCAACCTGCAAAACCATCAAGCACGCGCCAACCACATCCTCGGCCTCATTGCCAAAAAACATGGCAACATCCAGTCAGCACAAGAACATTGGCAGCAAGCCCTCTTCCTGGCACACGAAACCAACCAACGCATGCTGCTGTGGCAAATTCACGCTGAACTTGGCGAACTGGCAGACAATGCCAACCTTGCGGCCGTACACAACCGCATTGCGGCAGAAGTGATTCAACAAATTGCAGAACCCATTGAAGACGAACAGCTCAAAGAGGCATTTCTGCAAGCCCCCACCATCAAAGCCATCATCGAAAAAGAAATTATTTAACCCAAGTTGCCACCAAGCATATTTTGCTACGGAAGATTAGAGACTGGAGATTAGAGATTACACCGGCCTCCAATCTCTAATCTCCAATCTCAGTTTTGTAGGTTATTTCATTCTCGTTCCTAAATTTGTGCTGTTTTAGGCTGTACCCGTGACGCGCCTGCGGCATCATTTGGAAACAAATCCGTCTCCCTAAAACCGTCCGCCACAGGCGGATACGCCCGAATGTATGTGTCCTTGCCCATAAACTGCTTTTGTAAAAATTCAGGCAGCACCCGAAAACTACCTGCCCCGCCCCCCTGGCTGGCATGTTGGGCTGAAGCCGCCTTTTTCACATCCCAATAGCGGCGATAATCGATGATGGCATGAATTTTCCCCGGCTCTACGCCCAACCGCGTAAAGTCAATATCTTTGTTGCGCCCCATCTTTGTGGGGTCTTTTCTGCGCAAACGCAGCAGGAATATCAACACTTTTACCCACCGGTTGGAAAAAGCTGAATAATACAACCGCTCTGGTTGGTGGGGAGGCAGCCCCAATTCCGGATATTTTTGGGGATCAGCCGCGGCAAAAAAGGCGGCTGTGGTAATTTTGCAGCAGTGGATATGGTCTGGATGGAAGTACCCGCCTGTTTCGTCGTGCGTGATGACAACTTGTGGTCGTAATTCGCGAATCAGTTTCACCACTTTGCCAACGGCTTCTTCTTCATTGCTGTTGATAAATGCATCTGGATGGTTGTTGGCCGGATCGCCAATGTAGCCGGAGTCGCGGTAATTAAGCTGGTGGAGTGTGCCGCCTAAAATTTGAACGGCCGTTTCCAATTCCTTACGTCGTACAGCCACCAAATCAGACAACGCCTCTTCCTGCCCTTTAGCTACCGAACCAGCCACCCCATCTGTGGCAATGGCAATATGCACATCGACACCCTCATCCGCATACTTTGCCAGCGTACCGCCAGGGCCAAACGACTCGTCATCCGGGTGTGCAAAAACAGCCAACAATGTCCTTTTCATAAGCAATCCTCTAAAAAATAGTGATATTGAAGATGAATGGATTAAAGATTAAAGCGCGTTGTTGCAGCCGCGTCTGGCTTTAATCCTCAATCAAAACCCATCAATTAAGGCCTGTAATCACGGCGGTGGAAATGCTGCATCATGGGCAGCAGGGGAATGGCGCGAACAGTCTGGAAAGGATGGCGCACACCGGGCAGAACCAGCAGTTCGCCTTGTGGAATCACCTGCGCCAGACGCTGGGCTTCCAAAATGGAGACAAGCGAATCTTTTTCGCCCACACTTACCAAAACGGGACAGTGGGTATTGGCGGCCATTTTCTCTGTAATCCCCTTTTGGGACAGTTCCACGATTAAATCGCCAGCCTGACGAACCAAACCCCGCCAATTACGGCCGCCATGCTCTTGGGCAAGCTGGTCGGCGTAGGTGGGCACTTTTTGCGCCATCGTGTCGGGGTCTAGTTGGGCACGCATGGCTTTAACTGCTTCTGGTGTCCAGTAAAATTTGGTGGCGTGCATGAGCAGGGTTGTAACCAGTTTTGGGCGGCTGAGTGCAGCCATGAGGCCAAGATAGCCTCCTATACTGTACCCGGCAATGTGTACGGCCGTTACTTGCAGCATATCCAGCAGCCCCAACACATCATTCAACATATCATCGGCGTGTAATGTGTCAGCCGCGTTTGTGGAACGGCCGTGACCGCGCAAATCCATCAAAATGACCCGATGAGTGGGCAAAAGCGCTTTGACAAACGACTGCCACTGCGTACTGATAGACCCCAACAAGCCAGGCAGCAGCAGTAAATTTTCGCGGCGGGAATTTTCACCATATAGTTCATAATTGATGAGCGTGCCGTCTTTTGCTTCCCAAGTTGCCATTTTTGTTCTCCTGCAAAAGTATAGATTGATGATTGATGAATGTTATACAGAGACGCATAGAGAAAAACGCCCTATTACACGTAACCCGAAGTCCGTATGCCGTTTTCCGACGAAATTACCAGTACTCAGTCACATGTGAAATGAGGGATTAGATTGGTTCAATCTCGGAGATTGAACCAATCTTTGTATCCATCAAAGAACACTTGACTGAGTACCAGAGGTAGCGCACACGGATTACGGATTACGGAATACTGAATACGGGTACTACTCCCCCACAGCCACAACCATGCCAATGGCATGCTGCTCTGTGTGGGAGAGGCTGATAGACCAATTTGCCAGCCCCAACTGCCGGGCTAATTCTTTGGCCTGTCCGTGCAGCACCAGTTGGGGACGGCCGCGTTCGTCGCAAACCACTTCAATCTCCGTCCACTGCACGTCGCCAATGCCCGTGCCCAATGCCTTGCCAACAGCTTCCTTTATGGCAAACCGCCCGGCCAAACTGGTGGCACGGCCGTTACAATAAACCTGCTCCTGCGGCGTAAAAAACCGGTCAAGAAAACGCTGGCCATGCCGTTCTATGCCGCGCGCAATACGGGCAACTTCAATCATGTCAACACCAGACCTGAGCATCATCAAACCATTCCCAGTGTAAAGAGCTTGCCAGCCACAAGTCAACAGACATTAACGGCCGTCTGCCGACTGCTGCTGCTCCCAACGTTCCTCTATCTCCATTAATGCCCGCTCAAACGCTGCCAGCTTTTCATCTTTACCCAACACAATCAACGTGTCGCCCTCTTCCAGAACAGTCGTTGCGGCCGTTCCCAGGCGAACACGCGGCTGCCCATTCAACGAACGCCGTTCTACCAACCCAATCACATTCAAATCATACTTTTTACGAAAATCAAGGTCTATCAGCGTATGCCCAGCCCACTCTGCCGGAATAGAAACCCGCCGCACACTCACCCCAGGCATAATCTCCCTGGCCTCAACCGTTTCTCGCTGCGTGCGGTAAATGGTGGCCTCATGCGCCAAAATCGTCGCAATGACCAGCATAATGAGCGAAGGAACCATATAAACTGAACCAAAAACCTCGACAACAAATAAAATAGCCGCCAAAGGTATATTGGCAATAGATACCATACTGGCTGTCATGGCCGGTACAATCAACATCATTGGTTCATATTCAAACCATTGGGCAAAAGCGGCGGCAGTCATTGTGCCAAAAAATAATGAGGGGATGAGCAGCCCCGCTGAGCCACCCGATGTAATGGTGGTTAATGTGGCAATCATTTTGGCAGCCAGGGCAATAACGGCAATGGTTGCAGTTAATTTACCAGCAAATGCCCACTCTACGGCCGTTTCTCCCGGCCCCAACACAAACACCAGCCCATTTTCTGCCAGCCCATAGTGACGCACAAACGCGTGCACCCCCAAAGCAATCAGCCCGGTCAACGTAATACCTAATACATGGCGCACATACGGATTTTTGATTTTCTCATGGAAGAAATTGTCAGAAAAGGAACGCAGCCGCTTGAAGTATTGGCTGACAGTGGAAATAACCACTCCAAGCAAAGCCAACACCAAAAAGTAGCGCAAATCGGATGGCGGAATATAAACCGTCTCAAAGTTCAGCGGCGTGGGATGCCCGGCGGTAAACAAATCTGTCAAGAAGAAAGCAACCAAAGAAGAAAGGAGCGCATAAATCAACTTTTCAATGACTGGACGATAACGGTACATCACTTCTACCGCAAAAAAGGCCGCCGCAAAAGGCGCACCCAGCAGCACCGCAATGGCTGCCGCAATACCGCTAAGCTGGGCCGTTTGCAGCCGGTCCGGGCTTTGGGTAGACCACCAGCGCCAGATGCGCTTGAGAATAGGGTGATGCTTTTCATCCTGAAAAGTTGGACGCGGCTTGAACATGGCAGCAGCCAAACTTTCACCAATTAAGGTGACACTGCCTTCCAAACCGCCGCTGCCGCCGGTGCCTAATGTGACAAACGTGGCAATTATTTTACGAATGGCCAGGGAGAGGGTGGGCAGTTCCCATCGGGCTTCTACACCGTCTTGCCCAATCAGGGTTTGTTCAAATGAAGGCTCTGAGGTGTAGAAGAGAGAAATAGCCCGCTCCAGACCGTCCCCTTCTACATCGTTGAGGGAGTGGATGTGGCCGTCTTTGGTGCGATAGTACAAGATGGCTGGCCGGTAAAGGGATACGGCCGTTACCACCAACGCCCCCAGCACCAAAGGGACAAACAACACCAACACCGTCGGCGCATTTTCTACCCAGTGCATGACACTTTCCAGCGTAAGATGCACCGACCGCTTTAAGGCAATGGCCACCAGGCCCACAACAACCCCAATAACGATGGACTGTACAACCAGCCGCTGTTCGTCTTCATCAAAATATTTGGGGAGATTTTGCACAATATTCAAGTGGCGCACAACGCGCTTTACATAAACGACTATCCGTTCCATTTTGTAAAAATTTACCTGTAAAGATTGATGATTTAAGTAAGCGTTCCTAAATAAGTTAGCGGTTTTCAGATTGGTTCAATCTGGCAGATTGAACCAATCTTGCCAAGTAAAAAACGAATGGTTAGTAAGGGATTAAACCCGCCTGCTTTATTTTTATTTTTCTATTGGTTCAACGGCGAATTTTTCACCGGATACGGCCGTTAAATCCACCACAACTTCTGCCCCACCCCAGCCATCTACCAGGTCATGCGCCCGTACAGTTACCTGCGTCACGTCTGCGGGTATGGCAATGCCCGATTGGCTGCGCGTAAATGGTTGTTCCGTTTCATGCGGGTGCAGCAGCAGCCGGGTAAAGGGGTCATCCGGCTTTGGCAGCACCACTGTGCCATCCGGCAAAACCACATCCCAACCATCGGCATAATCTTCCCAGCCGGTATCGGGGTGGGCTACCGTTACAAAAAATGTCCATACATGAGGGCTTGTTTCCACTGCCCGCACATATACTACGTCAGCATTTGCTTTTGTATTCGTTTGTTCTGAAGTGGGCAGTGGTAAAGATGTGGCCGTTGTGGGCATAACGGCCGTTTCCTGAACGCCATTTTCTCCCACAATTCCACATCCTGTCAACCACACAACCAATAATAACCAATGCCAACGCATCATTATTCACCTATTCTCTTGCCCTACATCTACAAACGACGGGTCATTATAGCCCTTTCCAGCCAACAACAAAATGAACGGCCGTCGCGCTTGACACAAAGGCAAACGGCCGTAAACTCCCCCCATGCCAGACACAGCAATAGAAACACAGGCCTTAACCAAACAATTTCCATCCCAACGCGGCTGGCGGCGCTGGGCACGGCCGTTACCGTTTACGGCCGTTACCAACGTCAACCTCACCATCCCCCAGGGGCAAATTTTTGGGCTGCTTGGCCCCAACGGAGCCGGCAAAACCACCCTGGTAAAAATGCTTTGCACCCTCATTGCGCCCAGCAGCGGACACGCCGCCGTAATGGGCATTCCCCTGTCACAAGATGCCCGCATCAAAACCCAGGTCGGGCTGGTGGTGGCCGATGAACGCAGCTTTTACTGGCGGCTGACGGCTTACCAAAACCTGCTTTTCTTTGCCGCCATGCACGGGCTTCATGGCACAGCCGCCAAAAAACAGACCGATGCTGTTTTATCGGCTGTTCACCTGCAAGCACACGCCCAGCGCCGAATTAGCGACTTTTCTACTGGTATGCGCCAACGGTTGGCAATTGCCCGCGCTTTGCTCCACCAACCACGCTTGTTGTTTCTGGATGAACCAAGCCGCAGTTTGGACCCAACGGCCGTTTCCCAACTGCACGCCCTCATTCGCCAGCTAAACAGTCAGGGCATCACCATTTTCCTTGTCACCCACAACATGGCCGAAGCGTCTTCTCTTTGCCATACCGTTGCCTTGATGCATGAGGGGACAATTCGCAAAATGGGTACACTGGCTGAGTTACAGCAAACGTTACAGCCCAAACAACAGTACACCATCACCACAACGGCCGTTTCACCGGAACTGGCCGCCCAACTGCACCAGATCAACGCCCAAACAGCATCCGGTCAAACAGACATTACGTTTTCAGCAGCAAAAGACGATGGTCAATTAACGGCCGTACTCAACCTGCTCCACAACCACAACCTGCCCATCCACACCATCGCCACCCACACCCCCACCCTGGAAGAACTCTTTACCCACTACACCGGCAGCAGCCAGGCAGAAGGAGCATAACAAGGTGACCCAGCAGCAAAGCGAGAAACAGGAAGCGAGAACCCAATCTCCAATCTCCAATCCCAAATCACCAATAACCTCACCCGCCAGACTCCTGTTCGCCTTCCTCCGCCGCGACCTGGCGCACGAAACCAGTTACCGGCTGGCATTTTTGGGCACATTCGCCAACGTTTTTGTGCGCGTACTGCTCTTCTACTTTCTGTCCAAATTCATCAGCACAGCCGCCACTCCCTATCTTGGTGCATACCAGGGTGATTATTTTGCCTTTGTCCTCATTGGCATCGCCTTGGGCAGCTACTTCAGCACCGGACTCAGCGGCTTTGCCCACGCCCTGCGAGAAGCACAAACCACCGGCACACTGGAAGCCCTCCTCATGACACCAGCGCCGCTTTCCATCGTTATTATTGGGTCTGCTTTGTGGAGCTATGTCTTTACCACCATTCGGGTTTTGGCTTATTTGATACTGGGGGCTTTACTGGGCATGTCATTCAGCCAGGCCAACTTTCTGGCAGCATTGGTCATTCTTACACTTGCCGTCATTGCCTTTGCCAGCATTGGCATTTTGGCCGCCGCCGTCATTATGGTCATCAAACGTGGGGATCCCGTTACCGGGTTACTGGCTAATGCCGCTAATCTGGTGGGTGGCGTTTTTTATCCCATCGAAGTTTTACCAGAGTGGCTGCAGTGGCTGGCGAAATTGCTGCCGCTGCCCTACGCGCTGCACGCATTACGTTTGGCACTGCTCAACGGCGCAGGCTGGCAAACGCTTTGGCCGGACATTGCCGCCCTTTTGCTTTTTTGCCTTATTGGCCTGCCTGTGTCACTTTTGGCTTTTCGTTCGGCCGTCCGCTATGCCAAACGGGATGGCAGCCTGACGCATTATTAACAACAAGCGTTCAGCAGGTCAGCAAATCAGCCAGCCAGCAAAATTGCCGGCGTGCTGAAATGCTGATTGCTGAACGCTTGCGTAAAATTTGCAGGGTAAACGTTCAGTTACACAGAGATTCACAGAGAAATCACGGAGTTTCACTAAGAAAAAAGAGAAAAACGCTCTATTCTCCGTGTAACTTTGTGCATTCTTTGAGCAACTCTGTGTTCCATCTGAACGGATACTTTTCAGGTTTAGCTAAAGCCCGACGTTAATCTGTTGTATGGGAAACAAGTGTATTCGGCTGCGGGTCTTTATTTGTCTCGACGGGTTCCGGTTTCATGTATACCCCGCCAA
>CAZRIB010000016.1:16947-19861 GCA_964600035.1 uncultured Ardenticatenaceae bacterium
GGCTGCGGGTCTTTATTTGTCTCGACGGGTTCCGGTTTCATGTATACCCCGCCAACAGCCAGGTATTCGTACCCTTTGCTGACCAATGCTTCAAAGTCGGGAATCATGCGACGGCCGTCTATGACCAGATACGGCGGCTTCACCGTTTTTTCAATCGTATGGGACAATCCCCGGAACTCTTCCCAGTCAGTAGAAATAAAGACAGCATCACTGCCAGCCAATGCGTCTTTGGCAGTATCGTGGTAGGTAATCCGCTCAAACAGATGGTTTTTCTCAGGATTAAACCAGTGTGACTTTGCCGCTTCATTTGCCAACGGATCGTATGCCCGAATTTCTTTAACACCACGAGCCAGCAGCGCTTCTACTGCTTTAAGAGAGGCAGAGTCGCGCATGTCGTTGGTGCGCTTTTTGAATGCCAACCCAAGCAAGGCAACTGTCTTTTGATTAAAACTAAAGCCAGCCTCGTAAACGGCACGGTCAACAAGATAGGTTTTTTGGTATTCGTTGATGTTGTAAACAGCCTGAAGCAGGTCGGTGGAACGGCCGTTTTTGTTAAGCTGGTAAATCAACGACTGAATATCCTTGCCAAAGCAAGAGCCGCCAGCGCCATTACTCACATAAGACCCCCACGTCGAAATCCGGCTGTCCGACGTCACCCCAATCTTCAAATCTTCCATGCGGATATTGGGGAACGTTTCCGCCAAACGTGCGCCCACGCCATTCCAGAAGGAAATGTAAGACAGCAGCAGCGTATTCCCCACATACTTAATGGCTTCGGCCGTTTCCGGTGTTGTTTCCAGATAGCGAATACGCACATGGTTCACAAACTGAGCATACACACGGCGTAAAATCTGAAAATCCTCCTCAAAATCCGCACCAACCACCACCCGGTCTGGGCGGCGAGACCCGTCCACAGCGTTACCCTGTGCCAAAAATTCAGGATTAGATGCCACCCCAAAATTTTGCACACCATGCTCTTCCATTACCCGTTGGAGCAATCTGGCTGTGCCAATGGGCACAGTGGACTTATTAACCAGCACAACCCGCTTGGGGTCTTTGCGCTTTGCCAATAACTCTGCCACATGATGGGCTGCATTCAGGTAATAACTCAAATCTGTTGAACCATCGCGCTTTGGTGGGGTATTCAGGCAAAAGAAGAAAATATCTGTGTCCCCTGCCAATTCACTGATGTCAGTGGTGAAATTCAGATACTGTCCCTGGGTTTCGGCAATAATGCCCGCCAACCCCGGCTCGTTGACATAACGTTCAATTTCAGATGCTTTGCCTGTTTTATATGCGTTTATGCGTTCTTCATCAATGTCGTAGGCATATACTTCGTGACCGTATTCAGAAAGCACGGCCGCATGGGGAAGCCCCACAAAACCTGTTCCTACTACAATAATTTTCATATTTCACTCCTCTAAAAAATTATGAATTACGAATTACGAAACTGCGTTTGCCACCTGCCACTTGTCACTTGCCACCTGTTCAAAGTTAAATCCACCCTCTTACGGCAGGGCTTACCGGTTGGTGTTCATCATTTTGGCGGCTTTCCGGCCAAGTTCTACGGCATAATTTGTGCCTCTGTCCCAGGGGTAAACCTGGCTCATGCTGGCAAAGTAGAGGCCGGGCACGGGTGTTTGCAATGCGGGAATGGCTTGTGAATGGTTGAGAAATGGCACCGGTTGGGCATAAGCCGCCCGGAACAGCCAGCTTTTCCGCACCCAGGTGCGATCAAAAGCCGGATTAATGGATGACAATGCCCCGATGAACAGCTCTTCTATCTCTTCCGGCTGCATTTTGAAGTAATCGTGATCTGGCGGCACGTAATCACCACAGTAGATGATGTGCTCGCCGCCATAGTGGCTGGGGCTGATGTAGTTGGTGTGTTCTACGAGCGCCAGAAAAGGGAGTTTGTTGCGTGTTTTGTCTGGTGATGTGGATGGGATATTGAGCCAGTAGGTTTTGTTGTCTGGCAGTAACGGCCGTTTCAAGGCCAACGTCAACACCACCGCACCCATACTTTTCAAAGACACCAGCCCTTCCAGATAATCTGTCGGCAAATCCGGGGCAATCTGGCTAAAAAGCATTGGCGACGTGGTTACCAACACCTGATCGGCCAACAAACCCTGTCCATTGGCTGTTACGGTCAATTTGCCCGGCTCTTCTGACTTCTTCACGCAATCGACGGCACTGTCCAGGTGAATGGTGCCACCCTTTTCCCGAACAACGGCCGTTAACCGGTCCACAAATGCCTGAAAGCCACCCTCAAAATAACCCAGCCGGGGACTGCGCACATGCAGACGTGCCCACATCCAGGCCATGTTCACATCCCGGTAATAAGGGCCAAACTTGCCAATCAGCAGGGGACGCCACACCATCTCGTAAATTTTGTCGCCATACCAGCGTCGCAGCCAGGAATCGGCCGTGACCTGTTCCAGCTTTTTCCACGGTCTGGAAAAACGCAAATACGCACTAACCAGACCAAACCGGGCGACATCCTGCCATGAAAAACCGGGGAATGTTATCCAGCGCAGCGGTGAATCAAACGGCACAATTTTGTCCTCATAAATCACCGACGTCGTTGGGCGAGGGAAAAACAACTTGTCGGCCATGCCAATCTCATCTACCAATTGGCGAATGGCGCGATCTGTGGTGAATAAATGGTGATAAAACTTTTCTACCGGCCAATCCCACTTCGGGTCTTGAAAGCCAGAAGCCAACCCACCCGTCCGGCTGCTGGCTTCCAGCAAGGTCACCGCGTGACCGGCCGTCAACAAATCATAAGCGGCGGTAAGGCCGGTAATACCTGCGCCTACAATAACGATATGGCGGCGGGCAGGTAAAACATCTGTCATGTCGTCTCCTTCGAAAATTATGAATTATGAATTATGAAATATGAAGCAACTCCTGC
>CAZRIB010000017.1:0-19681 GCA_964600035.1 uncultured Ardenticatenaceae bacterium
ATTCATAACGCTATCTTCTCCTAAAGATGGTCAGGCGGCAAGGGGACGGGGTGACAAGGTGACGGGGTGATAGGGTGAAAAGGTGACGAGGTGACAAGGTGACGGGGTGATAGGGTGAAAAGGTGACGAAGTGACAAGGTGACAAGGTGACGGGGTGATAGGGTGAAAAGGTGGCATGGTGACTAATCTCCAATCTCCCAATCTCCCAATCTCCCAATTACCCAATTACCTAATTACCTAATTACCCAATAACCCAATTACCCAATTCCCCCATCACCCAGCCAACAGCCGCCAGATTTGGGCTACAAAAAAGGTAACCACAAACCCCATTACCAAAGGCAGCAAGGCGGCAACGGCCGTCCACTTGCGGCTGCCCGTTTCTTTGTAAATGGTGTAAATCGTCGTCGAACAAGGGTTGTGGATAAGCGAGAAGAGCATCAGGTTAACGGCCGTTAACAGCGTCCACCCCCCTGCCTCCAGCAGCGACTTCACAGCCGACCCCTCCAGTTCAAACATCACCCCCGCGCCAGCGCCCACATTCGTCAACCCCGTTGTCAACACCGTCAGCATCAACACAGTCGGAATCACAATCTCATTTGCCGGAATCGCCACAATATACGCCACCAAAATCACCCCATTCAGCCCAACCAGCAGCCCCACAGGGTCTAAAAAGCGAATCACCCACTCCGCAATGGTTAAACCGCCCACATGCACATTTGCCGACAGCCAGATAACCGCCCCGGCAGGCATGGCAAACGTCACTGCCCGCCACAACACAATAAGCGTCCGGTCAATGACCGACGTGTAAATGGTTTGCCAGATGCGCGGCGGACGATAAGGAGGCAGTTCCAGGCTAAATGTAGACACCTCCCCCTTCAGCAGAGACCGGGACAGCCCCCACGACACGGCAAAGCTGAGAAACACACCCAGCATGGCAATGCCCACCACCGCCAACGCCGAAATCAGTCCGCCCAAATAAGCCGGAACCAATGAGCCGATAAACAGGGTGGCAATGAGAATTTGCGTCGGCCAACGGCCGTTACACAGCGCAAAATTGTTCGTAATAATGGCAATCAGCCGTTCCCGCGGACTGTCAATCACCCGCGTTGCCACCACACCAGCCGCGTTGCAGCCAAACCCCATCATCATGCTCAACGCCTGCTTACCGTGTGCGCCCGACTTGCGGAAAATGTTGTCCAGATTGAATGCCACTCGCGGCAAATAGCCAAAATCCTCCAGCAGCGTAAACAACGGGAAGAAAATAGCCATTGGCGGCAGCATGACACTCACCACCCACGCCGTAGCCAGATACATGCCATCAATGAGCAAGCCGTCCAGCCACCATGGCAGCCCAACCGCCGCCGCAAGCTGTTTCAGCCAGGGGTGGACATTGTCCAGCAGCACCCACGAAAGAGCCTGCGATGGATAATTTGCGCCGGAAATGGTCAGCCAAAAAACAATGGTGAAAAGCAAAATCATGAGCGGGAAGCCCCACCGGCGGCTGGTGACAATGCGGTCAATGGTGCGGTCCAGGTCAAAGCGCGGCTTTTCGCCCGGACGGGTGACGGCTCTGTCTGCCAGACGGGTGGCTTCGGTGTAAACGTCTTCCATGAGCTGCTCGTGAAATTTTTGCCCGATTTGCCAGCGCAGGGAAACGGCCGTTTCCAGCACATCATCAACAGAAGGGCGGTGCTGCGCCTCTGCCGGTGGGAGATTAGAAACAAGCGCATTTTCCGGCTGATGCAGTTCCCCCAATTCGCCCTCTCGCACAGCCTGCACAATTCGCTCGTCACCATCCAGCAGGCGCAAAGCCACCCAGCGGGCATTAGGCAGGTTGGGAAACAACGCCTCCAACTGCGGCACAAGCGCATCCAGCGCCATCTTGATGGCCGGTGATTCATTGTGAATGCGGCGCGGTTTGCCCACAACTTGCCCGGTTGCCACTTCATGGACAGCTTGCAGCAGCGCATCCAGCCCTTCACCCTGCCGGGCGGCCGTTGGCACAACCGGCACGCCCAGGTCTCGCGCCAGCCGCCGGTCATCCACTTGCAGCCCATGCCGCCGCGCCTCATCTATCAGGTTCAGGCAGACCACCACACGGGGAGTAATTTCCAACACTTGCAGCACCAGATTCAGGTTGCGTTCCAGGCGGGTGGCATCCACCACCAACAGGGTGACATCGGGCTGGCCAAACAAAATGAAGTCGCGCGCCACTTCTTCATCCAGGCTGGTGGAAAGCAGGGAGTATGTGCCGGGCAGGTCTACAATTTTGTAATTTTTGTCGCCGTAATTAAAGCCCCCTTCGGCACGGGAAACGGTTTTGCCCGGCCAATTGCCTGTGTGCTGGCGCAGCCCTGTCAGGGCATTAAAGACTGTGCTTTTGCCCACATTGGGGTTACCGGCCAAAGCAACGACATAATCGACATTTTCCAGGTCAACGCCCAACCGCCGCAGGTTGCCCGCGTGGTGTGCCGGGCAGCCTTCACATGGCGATTGCGCATTGGCGATTGGCGATTGCATGTTGGGGAGGTTATCATTTTTCATCGGTCACTTTTCTCACTTTGATTAGATTTGCCTGTGAATCGCGCAGGGCGATGAGTGCGCCGCGAATTTTGTAGGCAGTGGGTTCGCCGCTGGGGCTGCGCATTTCGGCGGTGATTTTTGTGCCGGGCAGAATGCCTAAATCCATGAAGCGGCGGCGTTCTGCACCCCGGCAGGCTGGTGAAAGGCCAATGACTTCGCCGGTTTCGCCGGGTTGGAGGCAGGCGAGGGTGTCGCAAATGGTGGGGTCTTCTGCTTCGGTTTCTGGTAACGGCCGTACCGAGATATTGTTAGCCAGCACCGGCGCCAGTTTATGCTCATCCCCATTTGCCCAAAAGCGAATGCGCTGTGGTGTCCGTTCCACCACCCGCACCGGCATCCCCGGATGCAGCCCTTCCGCCGCCAGTTGGGCATAGACAATTTCCGGTTCATCTTCCAGGTGGACAATAGTGGCCGGTGTGTCAACCGGCAGTTCGGTGAGCGGGATGCCGCCGTGCAGCACCAATTCGCCGGAGGCAGTGGGAATGGGGTCGCCGTGCGGGTCGTGGGTGGGGTTGCCCAGCCGGTTGGCGAGTGTGTCAATTTGGGCTGCGGTGAGTGTGTGTTCCAGCCGTTCGGCACGGCCGTGCCAATCTGCTTCCTCATAGCCTGTCTCTTCAGCCAAATAGCGCTCCAGCAGCCTGTGAGCGCGTATGATGTGCAGGGCAGAGTCTCGCCCGGCAGGTGTCAGATGAATCTGGCTGCCTTCCAGGGTTAGCAGGCCATCCTTTTGCATTTGGTTTAGCAGGGAGGCGGCCTCGTTGGTGCTGATGTGGAGTGTGCCGGCAATGGATTCCAGCGTGGGGAAACGGCCGTCCATTTCCCACTTGTGGATATGCTTCAAGGCATCTTCGCTCAACACCCGCTCCGATAAATGACGGGCGTTTTCCCATCGCCACCACAAGCCCTTATCCGGCCAAAACAACAGCCCTGTTACGGCCATCAAGGCAAATGCCACAAGAAGCGAAATTCCGGGATTCATCATATGACTCCTTCAAAAGTGAAAATTTAAGCAGGTGGCATGTGGCAGGTGGCAAGTAGCATGTGCCTGTAACCTGCCACCCGCTTATTTCTTGATCGTAGAGCCGTTACAATTTTAGGCTAACCAAAATTATAATTTAGAGATGCCATTTATTGCAACTGTTGCTACCTTATTGGTTGGGTAAATAAAAAGGGGCATAAGGCCCCTTTCGTTTTAATCTTCTAGCTAACCTACACTTTGCTCACAAAAGTGGATTGGACACGGATTCACACAGAAAACACGGATAAATTAGCCCTACAATCTGTGTTTATCCGTGTTAATCTGTGTCCTTCTTCGAAAATTACGAATTACGAATTATGAAACTGCGTTTGCCGCCTGCCACTTGCTACTTGCCACATCTTCAATCAATGAAACTTACATCATCCAATCATCGGTTATAGCCCAGCAGCCGCAGGCCATTGAGCGAGACGAGAACGGTTCCCCCTTCGTGGCCAACGACAGCCAGCGGCAAGGGCAAACTGACGGCAAAAATGGCGGCGATCATGATGACGATCATGGCGGCGGCAAATCCGAGATTTACCAGCAGGGTTTTGCGGGTTTGTCTGCTTAAGGCCATGGCGTAGGGGATTTTTTCCAGTTCGTCGGACATCAGGACGAGATCGGCCGTTTCCAGTGCGACATCTGTACCGGCTGCACCCATGGCAATGCCGATGGTTGCCAAAGCCAGTGCCGGTGCGTCGTTTACGCCATCGCCCACCATTGCCACGGAGCCGTATTGTTCCTTTAATTGGCGCAAAATGGTCATTTTGTCTTCCGGCAGCAGGTCTGCAAAATATTCATCCACGCCGACTTGTTCGGCAATGGTTTTGGCGGTGCGGGCATTGTCGCCGGTGAGCATGACGACTTTTTGAATGCCGAGCTGTTTCAGGTCGGCAACGACGGCGGCGGCGTTGTGGCGCAAGGTGTCGGCCAGACCGATAACGCCGAGGATGTGCCAGCCGTCTTTGTCCATTTGGGCAATGAGGACGGAGGTTTTGCCTTCGTTTTGCATGCGGGTCACGTGAACCAGCGCATCTTCCAGGCCATGTGTTTCGCGTCCTTCAAAGTAGTGGGGTGCGCCAATACGCAGGATACGGCCGTTAACTGTGCCCTGTACCCCTTGCCCGGCATCAGCCCGAAATTGCGTCACAGGCTGTAAATCCAGATGATGTGCTTGAGAAGCCTTGACAACCGCCTGCGCCAGTACATGCTCCGACTTATCTTCCAGAGAAGCGGCAAGGCGCAGTAATTCGTCGCGGCTGCCTGTCCATTCAGGGCAGGTGATGACATCTGTTACTTCTGGCTTGCCCTGGGTGAGCGTGCCTGTTTTGTCAAACGCAATGACTTTAATTTCGGCGGCCTGCTCTACATAAGCGCCCCCTTTGAACAAAATACCGCGCCGTGCGCCGTTGCCAATGGCAGACAGAATGGATGCCGGGGTGCTGATGATGAGCGCGCATGGGGATGCTGCCACCATGATAGACATTGCCCGGTAGAAAGCTGGCTGGAATGCTTCGCCCATGAATTGGATGGGAATGATGATGGCCAGAATGGTGAAGATGATGACACCGAGGGCGTAATATTGTTCGGCCGTATCCAGAAAGCGCTGTGTTTTGGCCTTTTCTGATTGGGCTTCTTCTACCATTTTGATGAGTTTGGCAATGGTGGAATCTTTTGCCAGCCGGGTGACACGCACTTCCAGATGACCGCCCTGGTTGATGGTTCCGGACAGAACATCATCACCTTCATTTTTGGAAACGGGCAGGCTTTCACCGGTGATGGGTGACTGGTCAACCGTGGAACTGCCGGAGACGATACGGCCGTCCAGTGGAATCCGTTCGCCCGGTTTTACAATCATCAAATCTCCGACCATGACTTTGTCAATGGGCAGTACCACCCGCTGTTCACCACGCACAATGGTGGCCTCATTAGGCCGCAGCTTCATCAATGCACGAATGGCATTGCGTGTTCTGTCCATGGCAAAATCTTGCAGCACATTAGATAGTGAAAACAGGAAGAGCAGCAGCACACCTTCAAACGGTTCGCCGACAACGGCTGCCCCAACTGCCGCCAACACCATTAACAAATCGACGTCTACTGTGCGGGCTAATAATGACTCAATGCCTGCCCGCAGCCCAAAAATACCGCCGGTGAAGAAGGCAATGCCGTAGAGCAGCCACATAAGCCAGGCTGGTGCGCCGCTGTTTTCGGCAATCAGGCCGCCTATCATGGCGACAAAGGTAACGGCCGTAAAAATGGCTTCTGTGTTACCGGCAAACCAGCTTAATCCGGCCGCTTCCGGTTCTGGCTGGGCTTCTGGTTCGGCCGCAGACGGCCGTACTTCAGCCCCTAACGAGCGCACATTTGTGGTGATGTCATCCAATGAAATCAGGTTGTTGTCGTAAGTGACAGTCAGTGCGCCCCCCACAAAACTGGCCGCCGCCCGGCGCACACCCGGAATTTCAGTCAGCCTGCGTTCCAATGCGGCTGCACACGATTCACAGGCACGCCCCCCCTTCTTTTCCAGACGCATGGTGCATGTTTCCCAATGCTTCAGGGTAGGGGCAATTTGGTTGGCAATGCGTGCCAGTTCTGTCTGGCTGACGCGCTTGGGGTCATAGTCCAGCAAAAGCTGCTCGCTTTGTGGATCGAGGGTGACATTGATAATGCCATCAGTTTGGCTAACTGTTTCATCAATAACATCCAGACACGATTTGTCTGATAGGGTTTCAATTTCTGGTTGTTTTTCGTTCATGGTTACTCCCTTGCGGAAAAGTACTTATTGAAAATCAGCTTACCAAAAATAAAGGTTGATTTCGAGTACATTTTGCCACGTTGTTTTTATGACAGGAATGACAGCCCCTGCTTGTTCTTGTTGGTTAAGTTTGATATTTACTTACGCTATAAAAATTTTTAACAGTGGTTAAATTTTACTATTGGCGTGTTAAAAGTCAAGATTGGTGTATTAGTAAGCCATAAGAATGCATCTGCGGTAGGAGGTAAATACGGGCAGAATGATGTGCCTGCAATCCGTATTCAGTAATCCGTTTTCCGTATAAGTTGCCTCTCGTAGGTTCGTCGGAAAACGGGATACGGACTTCGGGTTAGATCGGCCTCACCCGTTACAGTTTGGCAGGTATTTTGGTGATTTCAGGGGGCTGTGGTTGGCCGTTACAATGCTTCTTTGAGCGAGGTAAGCGCCACGTAACTAAAACCGGCCAAACACAGCGACAGGAAGAAGATGGGGCTGAGATTGCCTTGGGCAATGGCAATGAGAAGCCCAACTGCGGCGTAACCGGCCAGGATAATTTCTGCGATGATGATGCGGTCGAAGGGGAGGGTGTAGGTAACGGCCGTACCTCCAGATTTGGGTGTGCGCACAAACACATGCGAACGGCCGAAAATGGCCTGCCACAAAGCGCGGGCATTGCTGGGTGCTGTGCCAATGGCTACCATCAGCAGCGTGGGGAAATGAGCAACCCGTTTTAACCAGTTTTTGTACAAAACCTGCTGCGCCAACACAAACAAAATTGGCTGCCCAATGCCCAGCAAAGAAAAGAGATACATAACTGAAGAAAAATGAGCATCTGCCAGCAGGAGAGGAATTTGCAGAAGGAGCAGGATAATGACGAGAACGTGGGTAATGTAAGCCGACATGGAAAGCAGGGCATACCATCGGGCAAAGAGGGAGTGTTGGGTGTCTTTTAAGATGATACGGCCGTATTTACCCAAACATTGAAACGACCCCATTGCCCACCGCGCCTGTTGATTTTTATAAGCCACCATACTGGTTGGCAGTTCAGCAGGGGCTACCACATCCTGCAAAAAGCGAAACCGCCACCCCTTCAACACCGCCCGCGTACTCAAGCACAAATCTTCGCAAACCGTATCCGCTTCCCAGCCTCCGGCATCTTTCAGGCAGGCACGCCGCCAAATACCGCCAGAGCCGTTGAATTTTGGGAATAGATTAGCCCGGTGGCGAACCGTTTGCTCCATGGCAAAATGTTTATCCAAAGCAATGGCCTGGGCCGTGGTAAAGCTGGACGAACCATCATTCAAATGTCCCCAGCGTGCCTGAATCATGCCTAAATCCGGTTCATTTAAGAAATGGGGGATGGTGTGGCGCAAAAAATCAGGCAGCGGTTGAAAATCCGCATCAAAAATAGCTATAAATTCGCCTTGTGCCCGTTTTAGGCCATTTTCCAAAGCACCAGCTTTGTACCCATCC
Source organism: uncultured Ardenticatenaceae bacterium (assembly GCA_964600035.1). Classification (GTDB taxonomy): domain Bacteria; phylum Chloroflexota; class Anaerolineae; order Promineifilales; family Promineifilaceae; genus CAZRIB01. Next base: position 7,830 of record CAZRIB010000017.1, read on the forward strand.
CGGTTATCCCGGTGGATAAGGGTAATGTTGATGCCTTGCTGTTGGTAATGGTTTACCAATGCTTGAGCCAATTTCGTGGTGTCATCGGTTGAGTCGTCCAGTACCTGAATTTCCAGCTTGTCTTTGGGGTAATCCAGCGAAACGGCCGCTTCTATCAACCGCCGCACCACATACCGCTCATTAAACAAAGGAAGCTGCACAGTCACCACAGGCAGCCTCTCATCGGCCACATCAGGCAGCGGCTGGGCGTCGTGCCTGTGCCGCCAATAAAGCCATAACGTTAAAAGCCCCAAAAGGCCATAAATAGATAATCCAGCAAGCGTGGTTACATACACAATCATCAATAACTTTGTCATTTTTAATCACTATTTGGAGCAAGATGATGCGCAGAGGATTACACAGGGTTACGCATCATCATTGGCGTGTTTCAAGATGGTTTTTAGCCGTTTGTTAAAAACCCCGCGAGGCAGCAGTACACGGCGGCCACATCCCTGACAAACCAGGCCAATGTCGGCGCCGACACGGACAACTTCCCAGTCAAAGGAGCCGCATGGGTGTTTTTTGCGTAAACGGACGATGTCGCCCGGATGAATTTCGACATACATAAGCGGGAATTATAGCCCGAAATAGGGCGGGGTGGCATACGTTAATAAGATGTTAGGGCAACGGCCGTTGTTCGGCAGGCCGCGTTAAGGGGGCTATAATTTGAGAGATCGACGACAAGTAACGTTCGCGAACAGGAAAAACCCATGCTTTATTTTTTGCAAAACTTTGAAATTATTCCGTTTATTGCCTTCTTGGTGGTGGCTGTGCTGGCCTTTGCTTACCATGAATTTGGGCACGCCATTGTAGCAGACCGCCTGGGCGACATGACACCACGCCGTTACGGCCGTATCACCCTCAACCCATTCCCCCATCTCAGTCTGATGGGCATGGTCATGCTGGTCATTTTTGGCTTTGGCTGGGCCGTAACACCGATTAACCCCAGCCAACTTCGCGGCAACCCACGCACATCACACGCCGTGGTTGCCATTGCCGGCCCGGCCAGCAACTTCATCATGGCCGTCTTGTTTGCCATTCCACTCCGGCTTACATTAGGGGGCTATGGCATTCTTATCAGCGACATGCCGTCCTGGTTAGCTCAATTTTTATTCGTATTTCTCAACATCGGTGTGCGCTTAAATTTATTTCTCATCGCCTTCAACCTGCTGCCCATTCCGCCGCTGGATGGATTCTGGGTGCTGCGGGGTATTTTGCCAGTCGATTTGGCTTACCGGCTGGATGGACTGCGGCAGTACGGAACGATGATTTTCATTGTGGTTATTTTCTTGCTGCCTTACATTGGCATTTCCGTTTTTCCGGCCATGAATGAATTTGCCACTGTCATGTACAATTTATTGGTTAACTGGTCGCCTCTGTAGTTGTGTTTGCTCGCATTCGTTACCGTCTTTGGCAATTTTGGCAAGAACTTTGGGCACGGCCGCTTTCGGCGCAGGCGTGGCGGCATGTTGCAGCACATCTTACACCGGCAGAATTGGCCTTGTTTCGCCGCTTTGCCAGGAGCGACCAGGTACACAGCTACCGGGTCATGCAAACCCTGCTCGCCGCCGGGCACGATGATCCCCATTTGTTAAAAGCCGCCCTGCTCCATGATGTGGGCAAAACGCGCGTCCGGTTGTATGTGTGGGACAGGGTTTTGGTGGTGTTGGGGAAGGCATTGTTTCCCGGCAAAATGGCGGTGTGGGGGCAGAAACGGCCGTCTGGCTGGCGCAAGGCGTTTGTGGTAAAGGCCAATCATGCAGCGTGGGGAGCCGCGTTGGCAGAGCAGGCAGGCAGTGACCCGGCGGTTGTGGCTTTGATACGCTACCATCAAGATGACGTGGCGGCTGTGCCGGAAACGGCCGTGTCACACCAACTGCTCCTGCTTTTGCAATGGGCAGACGACCAAAACTAACGACGAAACGCTAACAAGCAATAACGATTGGCGTGCAGGAACGAAATGTTATGAAAACAGAAACAATCACCATCATTGGTTTAGAGAAAATCGGCGCCTCCGTGGGGCTGGCAATTAAAAAATCGCCCCTTAAGGTCACCATTGTGGGGCACGATGCCGAATCTTACCGTACCCGCGAAGCCAAAGAAGCGCTGAACGCCATCGACAAAATTGAATGGAATTTGGTGAATGCGGCCGCGGCCGGCGACATTGTGGTGCTGGCTTTGCCCGCCTCGCAGCTTCAAGCCACGCTGCAAGCCATTGGTGACGATTTGAAGCCGCATGCCCTGGTGCTGGACATGAGTCCATCGAAAGGGCAGGGGGCGGCATGGGCACAAACCTATTTGAGGCAGGGGCATTATGTAGGGGCTGTGCCGGTGTTGTCGGCCAACAGCTTGCTGGATGGGCGCGATGCTCCTTTTTCGGCCAGCGCTGAATTGTTTGCAGATAGTCAATTGGCTTTGATGCCTGGGCCGCAGGTGGATGAGCAAGCTGTGGAAACGGCCGTTAAGTTTGGCAAATTATTGGGGGCGACCCCCTTCTTCTTGCAGGCAGATGAATATGACCGGTTGATGCAGGGCGTGGATACGCTGCCTTCATTGATGGCGGCGGCGCTGTATCAGGCAGTCAGCCAAACAGCGGGCTGGAAGGATATGCAGCGCCTGGCCGGATCATCGTTTGCCATGATGACGCAGCCGCTTCAGCAGGGCAATGAGGCGGCTTTTTTGGCGTATTATCAACGGGAAACGGCCGTGCATTGGCTCAATGCCATCATTAAAGAGCTGGAGACAATGCGCCAGCTTCTGCAAAGTGATGAGTTGGACATCATCTCGGCTCATTTTGAACAGCTTGAAAGCGCGTACCAAAAATGGCTTGGGCAAAGAATGGAAAATAACTGGATTGAGATTGAACCGACATCTTATGAAGGCACCAGTATTGGCGAACAGCTTTTTGGTCGTTGGGGCAAGCGGGACAACAAAAAGCAGGATGATTAAAGGCCAGACGATGACAATGCAAGAGAAACGGCCGTTGCGCATCCTCATGATTGCGCCCACATCCTTTTTTTCCGACTACGGCGGCCACATTCGCATACTGGAAGAAACAAAAGCCCTGCAAGAATTGGGGCACAGGGTTGCAATTGTTACCTACTATAAAGGAAGCGACCTGCCCGGTATCGATATTCGCCGCACTGCGCCGCTGCCCTGGCACACCGATTACGAAGTTGGCTCATCACGGCACAAAATTGCCTTTGATGTGTACCTGGCCGCCAAAGCCTGGCAGGAGTTTCGCCGGTTTCGTCCCCACATCATTCACGGCCACATGCATGAAGGTGCATTAATCGGCGGTGCATTAGCCCGGCTGTATGGCGTCCCTTTGGTGTTTGACTTTCAGGGTAGTTTAACCGGTGAGATGGTTGACCATAACTTTCTTGACCCAAACGGCCGTATCTACCCCTGGGTTCACCGCCTTGAAAAATATATCGACCACCTGCCCAACGCCATCCTCACCAGCTCACACCAATCCATGAACCTGCTCAAAGACAAATTTGGCGTGCCACACCACATTTTGCACCCCCTGCCAGATTGCGCAGACCCCACCCGCTTTGATCCACATCGTTTTACAGAAGCAGACAAACAAGCCCGGCGGCAGGAATTAAACATTCCGCCGAATCGCCCCATCGTTGCTTATTTAGGGCTGCTCACAGAATACCAGGGTGTGCCCCACTTGCTGGATGCCGCCGCCCAATTAATTCAGCAAGGTGAAGACGTTCATTTCCTTGTCATGGGCTACCCCAATGTGCCTTACTACCAGGCCATGGCGGCCGAAAAAGGACTGTCTGGCCACATTACCTTTACCGGAAAAGTAGAATATCGCTTTGCGCCAGACTATTTGGCTTTGGGAGACATCGCCGTCGCTCCCAAAATGTCCAGCACAGAAGGCAGTGGCAAATTACTAAACTACATGGCCTTGGGGCAGCCCGTTGTTGCGTATGATTCCCCTGTTCATCGGGAATATCTGGCAGAATTTGGCGTTTATGCCCCATTAGGCAACAGCAAAGCACTGGCAGAAGGGATTAGAACCTTACTGTATGATGAAGAAAAGCGCGTTTGCCTGGGGAAACAGCTACGGGAACGCGCATTAACCGTGTATAGTTGGCAAGCCGCCATGAAGCAGGTGGCAAACCTGTATTATCACTTGACGGCCGTTTCTTAGGTCTATATAATACTCGTTTGCGAATTGTCTCACGCTTTACCAATGTTTTTAGCCACGATGATGCTTAATTTTAATTACGAACAAGGCTAATCACAAGGGTGCAACACAGCCGTTGCACTCTTTTGTTGTGACATTGGAGCGTCCATTTATAGTCGTAAGCTACTCGCTTACAGAATCTGGGAGCAGGTGAAAAACTAGAATGTCCAAACTTCCAACCAAGACGTATGCCCGTGCAACAGAAGCACTCGAATTACCGACACTAATCGATGTGCAGCTTGATTCATTTGAAACCTTCAAGAGTGAGAGCTTGAAAGAACTATTCAATGAAATCTCCCCTATTGAAAGTTTCAATGGTAACCTCAAGCTTTACTTCCCTTGTGATCTCCCTGAAGTTGAAGGCTTTGATCTCACTTATTGGTTTGAAGAGCCGAAATATTCAGTTGAAGAATGTGTCGAGCGTGATATGAGCTATGCTGCGCCATTGTATGTGCGCACATTGCTTTACAGCGCCGACCAGGATCAGCCCATTGTTCAAGATATTTTCATGGGCGATTTTCCCCTTATGACCCCATCTGGTACGTTTATTATCAACGGGACAGAGCGGGTTGTTGTAAGTCAGCTTATCCGTTCGCCAGGCGCTTACTTTGAAGTTGTAGAAGAGCGTGCCACAGGCCGCCCATTGGCAATGGGAAAGGTTATTCCCGATCGTGGCGCATGGATGGAGTTTGAAACACGCAAGACAGATTACATTACGGTGAAATTTAACCGTAAGCGGACTGTGCCTGTCACGATGTTCTTGCGGGCGATGGCGGCCGTTTCAGATGGTTTGCCGGAACCTTTGATGAAGACAGGCTCCGACGAGGAGCTGCTGGCTTTGTTTGAGGATGTGGATACGAATGGCGAACATCTTTACATTCAGGGCAGCATTGAGCAGGAACCACAATGGGATGGCGATGCTTCACCAGCCGAACAGGCGTTGATCGAATTTTATAAACGGATGCGCCCGGGCGATCCGCCAACTTTGGAGAACGCAACAGATTATTTGCGCGAACAGCTTTATGATCCACGGCGTTATGATTTAGCGCGTGTGGGTCGTTACAAGATGAATAAGCGGCTGAATCTGGGCGATGTTGTTCCGTTGAGCCACCGCACGATTACGCAGCATGATATTGTGCAGCTTGTTCGCCGTATGATTTTGATCAATAACGGTCAAGAAGGGCCGGATGATATTGATCACTTGGGTAACCGGCGTGTGAAGACGGTGGGTGAACTGCTGCAAGCCAAGCTGCGGGTTGGTTTGCGCCGTATGGAACGGGTTGTCCGTGAGCGGATGTCTATTCGTGAGAGTGATACGGTAACGCCTGTATCGTTGATTAATATCCGTCCGGTTGTGGCGGCTGTGCGTGAGTTTTTTGGCAGTTCGCAGTTGAGTCAGTTTATGGAGCAGGCGAATCCGCTGTCTGAGTTGACGCACAAGCGGACGCTTTCTGCATTGGGGCCGGGTGGTTTGCGCCGTGAGCGTGCCGGGTTTGAGGTGCGTGACGTGCATCACAGCCATTACGGCCGTATTTGTCCAATTGAAACACCGGAAGGGCCAAATATTGGTTTGATTGGGCGGTTGGCGAGTTACGGCCGTGTCAACAAATACGGCTTCATCGAGACACCCTACCGCCGCGTTAAAAATAGCCTGCCCGGTAACGATCCTGAAGCATTAGTCAATCATGATGCCTTCACCAACATCATTCACCCGGAAACCGGCGAAATCATCGTTGCCGAAGGTGAAACAATCACCCCCGAACTGGCCGAAGCAATTAAAGAAGCAGGCATTGAAACCGTCGCTGTAAAACCATTTGTTACCGACGAAATCATCTACATGTCCGCTGATGAAGAAGACCACTATACAATTGCCCAGGCCAACGCCAAACTCGACGAACGTGGGCAACTGATAGAGCGCCGTGTTTCCTCTCGGCGTAACCAGCAGTTCCGCTTTACATCTGTACAGCGCGTGGACTTCATGGATGTTGCGCCCCGTCAAATTGTGGGTATTTCTGCAGCATTAATCCCCTTCCTGGATCACGACGATGCGAACCGTGCTCTGATGGGATCCAACATGCAGCGTCAGGCTGTTCCGCTGCTCCAGCCGGATGCACCCATTGTCAGCACAGGTATGGAGAGACAGGCAGCCTTGAACTCCGGTCAGGTTGTGGTAGCGCGAGAAGCAGGTGAAGTTGTCAGCGTTACAGGTGACGAAGTTATCGTTATGGGTGAAAACGGGCCGCGTACATACCGTTTGCGCAAGTATAACCGTTCTAACCAAAGCACCTGCATTGACCAGCGGCCAGTTGTGAAAAAAGGACAGCGCGTTGAAATCGGCGATGTGTTGGCAGACAGTTCCTCAACCGAGCATGGAGAATTGGCGTTAGGTCAGGATGTGGTTGTTGCTTTCCTGTCCTGGGAAGGTGGTAACTTTGAAGATGCTATCCTCATTAGTGAACGGCTTGTTCGCGAAGACCATTTCACCTCTGTTCATATTGAAAAACACGAAATTGAAGCACGTGACACAAAATTAGGGCCAGAAGAGATCACATACGACATTCCCAATGTTAGTGAAGATGCCCTTAAAGACCTGGATGAGCGCGGTATTATTCGCGTTGGTGCTGACGTAAAAGAGAATGACATCCTCGTCGGCAAAATTACACCAAAAGGTGAAAAAGAACTCAGTCCAGAAGAAAAACTGCTCCGGGCAATCTTTGGTGATAAAGCCCGTGAAGTAAAGGACTCCAGTTTGAGATTGCCTCATGGCGCACGCGGTAAAGTTGTGGATGTACATGTCTTTGACCGCCAACACGATCGTGACCTGCCTGCTGGTGTGGAAACTATGGTGCGCGTCAGTGTTGCTCAGCGTCGTAAATTGCAAGAAGGCGATAAAATGGCAGGTCGCCACGGGAACAAGGGTGTCATCTCGAAAGTTGTTCCTGAAGAGGACATGCCATTCCTGGACGATGGGACACCTATTGACATTATTCTTAGTCCGTTAGGTGTGCCCGGTCGTATGAACATTGGCCAGGTGTTGGAAACCCATTTGGGATGGGCTGCACGCCGTTTGGGATTCCGTGCGATTACGCCGGTGTTTGATGGCGCTCAGGAAATCCAAATTCAAGCAGAGTTGGCTCGTGCCTGGTTGGTTGATCGTGCCTGGAATGTTGTGTTGGACTGGGCTTTGGCAGAGTTGATTGAGAATAATTACGATCTCGAACAACTTGAGGATGAAGACGAAGCCCGCCGTATTTATCTGGCCAGTTGGTTGGGCGAGTTGGGCTACGATATTGAGCGTTTGGAAACTGATTCTGTTTATGCTCGTCGGGCAGCAGCAATGGAATGGCTGCGGTTATTGGGCTATGAACCAGAAACCTTTATGGTTTTGGATGAGCCTGATGCCCACCATTTTGCACCAGAATTTGACGCAAATGCTATTAATGCCTGTGTTCGTGAGTGGTATGGATTGATGTTGGAGAAATATGGCGATGATTTGCCAGAATCTGTCCACGTAGATCCTAAAACTACGGATTTAGACACATTGATGAAGCTCAGCCATCAAATTACGACGATTACCCATATTCCTGTACCAACGATTGGTAAGGAACGTCTTATTGATGGTAAAACCGGCCGTTTCTTCGATCAACCGGTTACGGTTGGGATTATTCATATGTTGAAGTTGGCTCACCTGGTGGAAGATAAAGCACATGCCCGTTCGACCGGCCCGTATTCGTTGGTGACTCAGCAGCCGCTTGGTGGTAAAGCTCAGTTTGGTGGTCAGCGTTTTGGTGAGATGGAAGTTTGGGCGTTGGAAGCTTATGGTGCAGCGCACACGCTTCAGGAAATGTTGACTGTTAAGTCTGATGATGTTCAGGGGCGTGTGAAAACTTACGAGGCCATTGTGAAGAATGAGCCAATTGAAGAGCCTGGTGTTCCTGCCTCTTTCCGGGTATTGGTGAAAGAACTGCAAAGTTTGGGTTTGGCAGTAGAAGCTGTGACGGAAAGTGGCGAGGTGATTCGTTTTGGTAAAGAAGATGATAAGCGCAATCGCCGTTATGCTGGGACCGGCTTGATGGATTTGGCGCACAATCGTTGATAGGGAAGAGGATTTCCCTGGCTGAAATTGCTGTTTCGTTAAAATAAAGTATACAGTTATGTAAACGGGGCCGAAGCAGGTGTGTTGCAGGAAACTGCTTTGTGAATTTTGTTGACAAAGAGGGCTGTTGTGATAAAATGCGCCTTCGTATGTCTGCCAACTTCACAAGGTAACTACCAGGGTTACTAATTGAATAAAGATTTGATGGAGGCCATCGGGTTTCACGCCACGATGGCCTCCATTTGTCGGTAATTGGCAGTTATGCAAACGGCCGTACATAAACGGCCGTCATAGTTGTAAAGGCTCATCGAAGGAACAAAAAAGTTAAAAACACCAATTTGTTCAAGGAGAAAGTTAAGCGTGCCTACGATTAATCAACTCGTACGCAAAGGGCGTAAATCAAAGCGGAAAAAGAGTACCGCCCCCGCTTTGCAGTGGACATTTAACTCCTTCCGGCAGCGCCGTACACGGCAGCCGAAAGGGGCACCGCAAAAACGTGGTGTATGCACACAAGTGAAAACAATGACCCCGAAGAAACCAAATTCGGCATTGCGGAAAGTGGCTCGTGTGCGTTTATCAAATGGTATTGAAGTGACTGCTTACATCCCTGGGGAAGGGCATTCATTACAGGACCACTCTGTTGTATTAGTGCGTGGTGGTCGTGTAAAAGATTTGCCTGGTGTACGGTATCACATCGTGCGCGGCACATTAGACGCCAGTGGTGTAGACAATCGGAAACAAGGCCGTTCCAAATACGGATCTAAGAAACCGAAATAAACGGTAATCGGGAGAGAGAAAAATGGCAAGACGTTATCGCCCTGAAAAGCGTGTGGTCGAACCCGACTTGAAATATAACAGTGTGCATGTTGCGATGTTTACCAATCGCTTGATGCGTGATGGTAAAAAAAGCACAGCAAGAAATCAACTGTACAAAAGCTTTGAAATTATTGAAGAGCGCACCAAGCGCCCTGCATTGGAAGTGTTTGACCAGGCACTGCAAAACGTGATGCCTCAAGTGGAAGTAAAGCCACGCCGTGTTGGTGGCGCCACTTATCAAGTACCGGTGCCGGTTGATGCGCATCGCCGTATTTCTTTGGCAATGCGTTGGCTTCTTCAGGCTGCACGCAATCGTGGTGGCCGGTCAATGGCAGAAAAATTAGCAAGTGAATTTATGGATGCCGCCAGCAACCAGGGTGCGGCCGTGAAGAAGCGTGATGATACCCATCGGATGGCTGAGGCCAATCGTGCATTCTCGCACTTCCGAATTTAAGTATTGTAATTATTAGGTGTAAGAATGACTTTAGATTTAAACCGCGTCCGCAATATAGGAATTATTGCGCATATCGATGCTGGTAAAACGACCACAACCGAACGGATCTTGTACTACACCGGTGTGATTCATCGTATGGGTGAGGTTCATGAAGGTACTGCTACCATGGACCATATGGTACAAGAGCAGGAGCGTGGTATTACCATTACTTCTGCCTCAACGACAACGTTCTGGATGGATCATCAGATTAATATCATTGACACGCCGGGTCATATTGATTTTACGGCCGAAGTGCAGCGCAGTTTGCGTGTGCTGGATGGTGGTGTGGTGGTTTTTGATGCTGTTGCGGGTGTGGAGCCGCAATCTGAAACGGTTTGGCGTCAGGCGGATGAATATAATGTGCCGCGCATCTGTTTTGTAAACAAAATGGATCGCGTTGGTGCGGATTTTATTCGCACTATTGGCATGATTCGTAACCGTCTGAACGGGAATCCAATTGCGATTCAATTACCGATTGGGTCAGAATCCAATTTCCGCGGCATTATTGATTTATTGAAGATGGAAGCCGCTATTTGGGAAGATGATGACTTGGGTACACGCCCAATTATCACGGAAATCCCAGAAGATATGCGGGAAGAGGCTGAGGCGGCCCGTCAGACTATCATGGAGCGTATCATTGAAACGGATGACGAGTTGATGATGCGCTATTTGGATGGCGAGGAAATCTCTGAAGATGAGCTTCGGGCTGCACTGCGTAAGGCAACCGTGAATAATCAGGTCACGCCAGTCCTTTGTGGTACTGCGCTGCGGAACAAAGGTATTCAGCGTGTGTTGGATGCTGTCGTTCATTATTTGCCTTCGCCTTTGGATGTGCCGTCTATGAAGGGAACGCATCCTGATACTGGCGAAGAGATTGAACGGCATCCTTCGGATGATGAACCGTTGTCTGCATTGGTCTTTAAGATTGTGACCGATCCTTATGTGGGACGGTTGGCTTATTTCCGGGTGTATTCTGGTGTTTTGACCAGTGGTACAACGGTGATGAATACCAGCAAGGGCAAGAAAGAGCGGATCGGCCGTATATTGCGGATGCATGCCAATCACCGGGAAGAATTAAAAGAGGTTCACGCTGGTGATATTGCTGCCGTTTTAGGTCTAAAGCAAACCTTTACAGGCGAAACTTTGAGCGATCCGGATCAGCCAATTTTGCTTGAGCCAATTGAATTTCCTGAACCAGTAATTTCTCTAGCAATTGAGCCAAAAACAACATTAGACCAGGATAAAATGGGCGTTGCCTTGCGTGCATTGGCTGAAGAAGATCCAACATTCCAGGTAAAAACAGACGAGCAAACAGGTCAAACCGTTTTGTATGGTATGGGTGAGCTGCATTTGGAAGTGTTGGTAGACCGAATGCTTCGCGAATTTAAGGTCGCAGCAAATGTTGGGCAACCACGTGTTGCTTATCGCGAAACTATTACACGCACGGTTGAAAAAGCAGAAGCCCGGTTCGTTCGTCAAACTGGTGGTCGTGGTCAATATGGTCATGTTGTTTTGCGCCTGGAACCGCTGCCTCCGGGATCTGGTTTTGTCTTTGAAAATGCCATTACAGGTGGTGTGATTCCGCGCGAATACATTAAGCCTACCGAAGAAGGCATTCGAGAAGCACTTGATAGCGGTGTGCTGGCTGGGTATCCCATTGTAGATATTAAGGCCACTTTGTACGATGGTTCTTACCATGAAGTTGATTCATCTGAAATGGCCTTTAAGATCGCTGGTTCTATGGCTTTGAAAGAAGGGGTGCAAAAAGGTAACCCCATCTTGCTTGAGCCAATTATGTCCATTGAGGTTGTTACGCCAGAAGATTATACCGGTGACGTTATTGGTAACATTTCATCACGACGAGGCATGGTAGAGGGCATGGAAATGCTTATATCTGGTCTTCAGGTCATTCGTGCAAAAGTGCCTTTGGCTGAAATGTTTGGTTATGCAACCCGGCTGCGCTCGATGACTCAAGGGCGTGGTACATTTTCGATGGAATTTGAACATTACGCACCTGTAAGTGATGACATTGCGGCACAGATTTTGAAAAGCGGCCGTTAGGTGAATTACTTACGTAAAACTTCGGGAACAAAATTTAGAAATTAAGTGGAATAAGTTTGTAAAGCTCTCATCAGAGATAGGGGAAAGTAAACATGGCAAAAGAAAAATTCGTACGCGAAAAACCGCATGCCAACATCGGGACC
>CAZRIB010000018.1:0-19647 GCA_964600035.1 uncultured Ardenticatenaceae bacterium
TCCAATCTCCAATCTCTAATCTCTAATCCTCACCAATCATTCCAACGTTGCCATGTACACCACATTGTCCTTTACAACAAAAAGGCGAAAAGTGGCATCCAGTAAATTTCCCGGCACAGCAAAGTCAGTAATGCCTTCAAACAGTTCCTGGCCGTTTTCACCTGCGGCCCTGTATTGTGCGAGGACTGTGCCGACACGGCTAATTTGTACAATGCGGCTTGTGCCGGGGTCGGCGACGTAAATAGTGGCGTTGAGACCACTGCCCACAAAGGAAACGCGGCTGGGGGAGGCAAACGGCGCGTTTAGGCCATTGGCTAACAAGGTTTTCTCGTCCCACATGATTTCGCCGGTGAGGGTGTTGTAGTAACGAATACGGCCGTCTCGGTACACCACCACCATACTGGCATCCCCCGTGTAAATGTCAAAATCAGCCGCCTGGTCAAAATCTGTTTGCCCGTCCAACACAATTGTACGGTCATCCGTTGTGGCAAATTGATTCCCTTCCGGGAAATATTTCCAGATGAGACTGGCGCCATTATCCAGCACATACAACCGTTCATCATAAGTTGTAACGGCCGTTGGCAGCAGCCATTCACTGGCCAGACCTAAAGGCGCGGCATCCATTTGGGCTGTTTCCGGCATGTAGGCAAAAGCCAGCCCACTGCCATCCAGCACCAGCAGGCGGTCTTCAGTGACGTTTTGCCCTGCGGGCTGCCAGAACATATCAACCAGGTTGGTGACCACTTTGTCGCCCACGGCCATGCCTTCAAAGGCGAGTTGTTGGGGGTTGGGGTTGGCAAGCACCATGTAGGTGTTGTCGGTTTCATGAAAATAAAGTGCGTTGTTGGCGCTGTCCAGGGTGAAAATGCCGCCTTCCAGCGTATCGCGCAGGGTAACGGCCGTTAACTGTGTGCCATCGGGATAGGTGTAATACGGCCGTGCCACCAGCCGCGTAATGCCATCCAGTCTGTCCAAAGCGGCCGTTGCTTCCTGACGCAGCCGCAGCACTTCCCTGTCCGTTGGGTTCATCTCTGCTGCTTCATTTGCCAACGCCAAAACGGAGTAGTAGTGGTTGCGGGCCAGTTCTTCGTTGTCCCCGGCTTCTTCAGCCAGGGCTAAATTTTGCCCCATTTCCACTTTAATTTCGCTAAACCGCCGGGTACGGCCGCGTTCCAGATAAACGCCTGTTACGATGACAGCCATCAAAATGGGGATAAAAACAGCCAGCAGCAGCGGCACAGTCCAGCTTGTTTCATCCTCTTCCGGGGTGGGGCGAATTTGCTCCAGAAAGGCGGCCAGCCAGGCCGTGAAGCGGGACAGCCCCATAACACTGGTGGCGGCGGCTCGCCGGGCAGAATGTTCAACGGCCGTAAAATCGACGGACGGTTTGGGCAGAGATGGCGCGGAAGAAGAAGCGGCCGTTTCTCTCCTGGGGACAGGCACAGGCTCCGGCTCTGCTGCTGGTGCAGACTGCGTTGTGACACGGCTGACATCTGGCAAGCCTGCGGGCACATCTGTGGTAAATTCAACCAGCAGCAGGCGGGCCGTGTCATTGCCAATCAGCGACATCAAAGCGGGCAGTCCTTCCTCCACTTCTGAATTAACCAGCGCATTGGTAAAGGCCGTTGTAGGCAAATGTGCCATGCGCGGCTCTGCCAGCAGCAGCATGTCGCCATCATTCAGCCGGTGGTGATAGTAGCGCATTTCCAAACCGGCGCTTTGTCCCAACGGCGTTATGCGCTCCGGGGTTCTGGCCGGTATGCGCTCCACGCCAAAGTTATGCCCCAAAAAGGCCAGCGCTTCCCCTGCCTGCACCATAAAAAGCTCGCCTTGCCGGAGGGCGGCACAGGTTATGGCGCCATATCGTTTGGTTCGATTGTTCAGGTTTCGCCGCAGCATCCACTCATTGGCATTGATAATTGCCCGCCGCAGGGAGGATGTGACTGTACCGCGTGCGTTGTAATAGTCGTGGCTGATTTTTTGCACGATGTGGTTGGCCATTTCGGTGGATTCTTCGCTCTGGCCGGTGAGGGTCAGGTGGATGAAAAGAAAGTCGCGTTCGCGGGTGCGGGTAACTTTGGTTGGGGCGGCCTGGGCTAATATGCCGGGTACGGCCGTTACCGGCTGGGCGTTTCCTTCAACAATATACAATTGCCCGGTAATTGCTTGAAGCTCTGTCATGATTGTGGCATTCTTTTGTGGCCTGTTGGCAAATTCTGGTTTTTTTGTTGGTAAAAGGATAGCACAACCGTTCGTGTGGGCAAGGGAGGGGCAGAGATTTGAGATTGGAGATTGGAGAGAATTATGCCATACGCATCTGTTAATGACATCAATTTGTATTATGAAGTAACCGGCGAAGGGGAGCCGCTTTTGCTCATTCATGGGTTGGGTTCCAGTACAAAGGATTGGGAACTGCAAGTGCCGGTGTTTGGCAAAGCGTATCAGGTTGTGGCGGTGGATGTGCGCGGACACGGCCGTTCCGACAAGCCCAAAGGCCCCTACAGCGTCCCCCAATTTGCCGCCGACATTGCCGCATTCATCAATCAGGAGATGGCCGCGCCGGTTAACGTCGTGGGCATCTCCATGGGCGGCATGATCGGCTTGCAGCTTGCCGTCGATTACCCACAGCTTTTGCGAAAATTGGTTGTTGTCAATGCCGTTCCCTCCTTGCAGCCAACATCCTGGCGTGACTGGGTACAACTTTGGCGGAGGATGATCATTATTCGCCTGCTGGGAATGCGCCGTATGGGGGCTTTTTTGGCGCAGCAGTTGTTTCCGGAGCCGCACCAGCGAGCGTTGCAAGAAGCCATTAAAAGCCGGTGGGCAGAAAATGACAAGCGTGCCTATCTGGCGGCTTATCGGGCTTTGGTGGGCTGGTCTGTGCAAGATAGGCTGCCTGGGGTTACTGTGCCTACGCTGGTCATTGCCGCCGACCAGGATTATTGGCCTGTTCATGCCAAAAAAGCCGCGTTTGCCACCATGCCATCTGCCCGTTTGCTGGTTGTGGCAAATTCTCGCCATGCCACACCAGTTGACCAGCCGGAATTGTTTAATACGGCCGTTTTGTCATTTTTGCAGGAAAAAGGGTAACTGCCTCCCAGTCCCAATTCTCCCCACATGAACAGATGAACAAAACCCGTTATACTTGGCACGGCTTATCGTCGGTTTTGAAAAAGAGGGAAGAAGTATGAAAGTTGTGGTGGCCGGAGAACGGCCGTTTGTTGAGCAAATCGGCCAATTATGTGCCCAGTCCGGGCATGATACCGTGCTTTATTTAGTGGAAAATTTTAATTCGGCCGTGCGCAGCGGTTGGTCAATGGATGGTGCAGCCGGGGCAGATGTGGCCATTGAGCTGCAAAATGAATCTGCTGCGGCAAAAGAGGAACTGCTGCGTGCTCTGGCTGGTTACCTGCCGCCAAATGCGCTCATTATGACATCGGCATTGGCTACAAGTGCCACACAGGCCGCCTCATGGGTTCCCCATCCAGAACGGGTGATTGGGTTTGGGGTGCTGCCGCCTTTGCGGAAGGGCAGTCCGGTAGAAGTGGCGCGAGCCATGCAAACAGCAGATGAAACGGTGAAACGTGTGGTGGATTTTATAGAAGGGGTAGGGCAAACGGCCGTTTTCGTCAACGACGGCCCCGGCCTGGTACGCGCCAGAACCGTTTGCTGCATTATTAATGAAGCATGCAGCGCCCTCATGGAAGGCGTCGCCACCGCCGCAGACATCGATCAGGCGATGCAGTTGGGCACAAATTACCCTTATGGCCCGCTTGCCTGGGCTGATTACATCGGTTTGGACACGGTGCTGGGCATTATCACCGGCCTGTTTCAGGAATGGGGGGAGGACAGGTATCGGCCGTCGCCCCTTTTGCGCCGAATGGTACAGGCCGGCAAACTAGGCCGGAAAAGCGGGTCTGGTTTTTATAACTACCAAAATAACAGCGAGCTGCATTAATTAAATGTAGAGGTATCCCAATGGCTGTCCATACGTGTCATCTTTGCGATGAAAATCCGGCAGAAAAACGCCTTTACGGCGAGCATGGGCTGGCAGAAGGCGAAATTTGTCCTACCTGCTTCCAGCCCACCTGCCGTTACCACTTAACCGTTGTGCGTTGGCGTTGGCGCAGTACCGGAGAAGTGGATAGTGCCTTGATTTGCAAATCGTGCAAAAGCAGCTATGCCCACCGCAATTGGGATGCTGTAAACCGTGACTGGATTACATGACTCTGCGATGGGCATTCTGACGCTATTTGTTTTGTGGATAAGGTTCTACGTCGGGGGCTATCTGTTCTTTGAAGAGCTGTAATATTTCGCCAGGCTCTGCGTGCCTTCCCAACTCTTTTTTTGAGAAGAGGGTTTTTCCATCAACTGTAAATTCAAAAACCCCTTTGCTGCCTGTGATGAGGGTGAAGCTTTCAATAATGTGTTGGTAATTTTCCATAATGTCGGCTGTCGCCCGGACAGCACGTTCGACATAGTTTCAAGGTACGCAGTATTCAAGGGTGATTTTATGTTTTTGCATGTTAACCTCCGTATGCATTTGTGCGAATTGAATCGCGAGGGTCGTGTGGGGTTGAGTATAACGGCCGTAAATTTTTACGACAAACCGGCATGGTAAGCGTTCAGTGACACAGAGATTCACAGAGAAATCACGGAGTTTCACTGAGAAAAAAGAGAAAAACGCTCTATTCTCCGTGTAACTTTGCGCATTCTTCGTGTAACTTTGCGTTCCATCTGAACGGATACCCGGCATGAAAAGCCACCAGTAACAGGCCAAAACGGCCGTAAAAAATGCCCTTGTTTTCACAAAATTCTCTTGACAACTGCGACTGCCTGGGCTAATATACCTGCCGCTCTAGGGCCTGTAGCTCAGCTGGGAGAGCGCTACAATCGCACTGTAGAGGTCAGGAGTTCGAATCTCCTCAGGTCCATTTCATGAGCGGGTTAACAAACACAAATGAATGATTGAAAAGCTGTGATCAGGAGTAGTAAGGATCTGATTCAGAGAGCCATTTCACCGGCTGAAAGAATGGCAATTTTTTCCTGAACTCGCCTGTGAGCTGTGTTGGTGAATTGAGTAACCAACACCGGATTGCACACGTTACGTGTTTGAGAGGATAGTAAACGTTATGGGCCTGTAGCTCAGTTGGGAGAGCACTACAATGGCATTGTAGGGGTCAAGGGTTCGAGTCCCTTCAGGTCCACCTTCTATCAATCAGAGTGGTACCGCGGAAGCTCCTTTTCGTCTCTGAACGAAAGGGGGCTTTTTTGTTTGGATGTGATGATGCGTGAATTGTGGCTTGAAGCGGGAGCAGGAAAGGTTTACGGCCGTGCCAGTGGGCCTGTAGATGGCACGTTGGTGTTGGGTTTGCACGGCTGGAGCCAGCGGAACGGCTGGCACACCTGGGAACCGCTTCTGTCACCACTTGGGGCGGCTGGCTTTTATGCTGTCAGCGTGGATATGCCCGGTTGGGGGCAAAGTACGCCTTTTGGTGAAGGGCCAATTACCAAACAGCAGGCCATGAAGAGTGTTTTGGAAATCATTGTGGCCTTGGGTAAGGAAACGGCCGTACTCATGGGCAAAAGCTGGGGTGGCGGCATCGCCTTAAACATGGCATTGTCCCATCCCGACAGCGTTACCAAACTCATCCTGACCGCACCCGCATTTCGCCGCATAGACCAGTTAGCCAACGTGCAGCAGCCCGTATTACTCACCTGGGCAAAGGATGACCCGGTCATCCCCTTTGAAACGGCCGAAACTTTTACACAAAACCTGCCCCACTGCCGCTTTATTCCATACCTTAGCGGGGGGCACAGTGCAGCCCCAAAAAATGCGGAGGCATTTGCACCAGAAGCAATTACCTTTCTAGAAAATTGACAATCAAAGATTAATGATGATAACGACGATACAGGATAGACAGTAGAGATGCTGAGGAGCAACGGTGACAGAGGGTACCCTCTAATAACCAATCACCCAATCTCCAATCTCTTTAGTCATTAATCATCAATCATTGATCCTTGCCCTCACAGGAGAATGAAAACATGACAGACACCTACAATCCACAAGAAATAGAAGCAAAATGGCAGGCCAAATGGGAAGAAACTGGCCTGTACCGCCAGGTAATAGATAAAAGTAAACCCAAACATTACGCCCTGACCATGCTGCCTTATCCATCCGGGGATTTGCATATTGGCCATTGGTTCGCCATGACACCCAGTGATGCCCGTGCCCGTTATATGCGCATGAAAGGGTTTAACGTGTTGTTCCCAATGGGATTTGATGCATTTGGGCTGCCTGCTGAGAATGCAGCCATCAAGCGCAAGGTACACCCCAAAGAGTGGACGTATGCCAATATTGAACGGATGCGCGGCCAGCTAAAGAGCATGGGGGCTATGTTTGACTGGGAACGGGAAGCTGTCTCATCTGACCCGAAGTATTACAAATGGACACAGTGGTTCTTTAAGAAACTGGTGGAGATGGGACTGGCTTACCGAAAAATGTCGGCCGTTGATTTTTGCCCGAACTGCAATACGACTTTGGCACGTGAACAAGTTTGGGGCGACGACCGTCACTGTGAGCGCTGCGGTACGCCTGTTATCAAAAAGGATTTGGAGCAGTGGTTCTTCAAGACCACAAATTATGCAGAAGAGTTGTTGGACTTTAGCAAAATAAATTGGCCTGAACGGGTCAAAACAATGCAGACCAATTGGATTGGCAAGTCCATTGGTGCGAATGTGGTCTTTAAGACAGAGTTTGGTGATGAAATGCCCATCTTTACCACGCGGCCAGATACGCTGTGGGGTGCTACCTTTATGGTGATGGCGCCGGAACATCCGTTGGTGGACAAAATTACCACGCCGGAACAGGCAGATGCGGTTTTGGCATACCGGGAGGCGGCGCAGCGGATGAGTGATATTGACCGCGAGTCGGCTGACCGGGAAAAGACGGGTGTCTTTACGGGTGCGTATGCCATTAATCCGGTGAATGGTGAACGGATTCCGATTTGGGTGGCGGATTATGTGTTGATGGGGTATGGCTTTGGGGCAATTATGGCTGTACCTGCCCATGATGAACGTGACTTTGCGTTTGCTCGTAAGTATGGACTGCCGATTGTGCCGGTCATTGCGCCACCGGATGGGCCGCTGCATGCAGATGAGATGGAAGATGCTTATGTGGGGCCGGGTGTGATGGTGAACAGTGGGCCGATTAACGGCACGGCCGTTACCGAAGGCAAAGGCCGCGAAAATCCATCCATTGCTGCCACACTGGATTGGCTGGAAGAAAAAGGCATTGGCAAAGAAGCCGTCAACTACCGCCTGCGCGACTGGCTGATCAGCCGCCAACGGTATTGGGGCGCGCCCATTCCCATTATTTACTGCCCGGAACATGGTGCTGTGCCCGTGCCAGATGACGAGCTGCCGGTAATGCTGCCCGAAGATGTGGAATTTATGCCAACCGGTGAAAGTCCGCTGAAATTCCATGAAACATTCATGCACACCGAATGTCCAATTTGTGGCAAGCCATCCTTGCGTGAGACAGATACGATGGACACATTTATGTGTTCAAGCTGGTATCAATACCGCTATCTGAGCCCAAACTATGAAGATGGGCCGTTTGACCCGGAAGAAGGGGCATATTGGCTGCCTGTGGACCAATATACCGGCGGCATTGAACACGCAACCATGCACTTGATTTATACCCGGTTCTTTACCAAAGCCATGCGGGATATGGGGCTGGTTGATTTTGATGAGCCGATGTTGGCTTTGCATAACCAGGGCATGGTGCTGGGTGAAGACAATGAAAAGATGTCTAAGTCGCGCGGCAATGTGGTCGCCCCGGATGATTTGGTGCAGCGGTATGGTGCGGATACGGTGCGCACCTATTTGATGTTCTTTACGCGTTGGGAGCAGGGTGGCCCCTGGAGTTATGAGGGCATTAAAGGGCCGCAGCGGCTGTTGGAAGATGTGTGGACGATTGCGCTGACTGATTATGCACCCAAGAAAGAGGATGCGCAGGCAAGTCGCAATTTGCGCCGCAAAACGCACCAGACGATTCGTAAAGTTGGTAATGATTTGGAGAATTTTGCTTTTAATACGGCCGTTGCTGCCATTATGGAACTGCGCAATACCATGAATGATGCCCGGCGAAAGAACAATGTGAGCAAAGAAGCCTGGGATGAAGGCGTGGAAAGTATGCTGCTCATGCTGGCCCCATTTGCGCCCCACATTACAGAAGAGTTATGGGCGCGGCTGGGTAGGCCGTATTCCATCCACCAACAAAGCTGGCCGCAGTGGGACGCCGAGATTGCCAAAGAAGAAACCATTGAAATTGTGGTGCAGGTGAATGGCAAGGTGCGTGACCGCCTGACGGTTGAAGCAGGTGCAGATGATGAGACATTGAAATCTCTGGCATTGGCTTCTGAGCGTGTGGCTGAATTTTTGGGTGGTAAGGAACCGCGCAAGGTGATTGTTGTGCGGGGCCGCTTGGTGAATATTGTGGCTTAGCGTGGTGATTGGCGATTGGCTGCCAATTTTGCTTGATTTGTAGAATGAAAACGGCCGTTTCTTGTGATGG
Organism: uncultured Ardenticatenaceae bacterium; assembly: GCA_964600035.1. Lineage (GTDB taxonomy): Bacteria > Chloroflexota > Anaerolineae > Promineifilales > Promineifilaceae > CAZRIB01. Next base: position 8,579 of record CAZRIB010000018.1, read on the forward strand.
AAACGGCCGTTTTTTACTGCCTCGTTACCACAATTGTGTTCTGAGACGGGTCTTGAACAAAGATGCCTGCCTCATCCTGATGGTAGGGAATGTTGGCTTCATTGAGACGGGTCAGTAACTGCGAAAAAGCTTCCCCATTTGGCAGGATGATTTGGAACCAGAGAAGGCGGGCTGTGTCCGGGGGGGCGGGGGGTGCGCCAACGCCTGCCCATGTGTTTAGCCCCATGTGGTGATGGTAGCCCCCTGCGGAGATGAAACTGGCGGCACGGCCGTATCGCGCCATCAGTTCAAAGCCAAGCACGTTCATATAAAAATGCTCACTTTCGGGAATACCTGCCACATGCAGATGAACATGCCCCATCACCGTTTCCGGCGGCAGACCAACCCAACTGCCCGGCTTGGGGCGGCCTTCGGCATGGCCTGCCGCCAACACGCCATCCACATCAAACGCCTTTGTATAAAGCAAAAATTGGCCGTTTTCATCATACCAGTCACTTCTGGGGCGGTCGCGGTAAATTTCAATGCCATGCCCGTCCGGGTCGGTAAGGTATAGGGCTTCGCTAACGCCGTGATCGGACGCGCCGGTAATGGGGGTCTCGGTGGCGAGCAGGTGGTGCAGGGTGTGGGACAAAGCCGTTCTGGAAGGCAGCAGCAGGGCAAAGTGGTAGAGGCCGGTTGTATGGCGGGTGGGGCGTGCGCCGGGTTGTTCGTGGAGCTGAAGGAGGGCACGGCCGTTTACTCCCAACACCGCCACATTCCCTTCCTGTTTAAGCAGACGCAGCCCAATATTGTGCTGGTAATAATGGAGTGACCGGTTTAGGTCGGCCACAGTCAGGGCAACCGTGCCCATTTGCGTGTTGGCTGGTAACGGCATGGGGTTCCTCCTGTTTAGGGGTGTAACGGGGTTGCCGCCATCGTTAATTGGCTGCCACCCCATTGCCGGGCTGGGCGGCCAACACCTTTTCAGGATGCAGGCGAATTGTCCAGTCGCGAAGGGCTGCCAAAAGCTTTTGGATACGGCCGCGCAGGGCCGGGTCTACTAACTGCCCATCTTCAAAATATTCCCAGGCACGCGCCACCATAATGGACGGTTTGTTAAGCACAAAAATGTCATTGTGGATGAGAATTTCGCGCAGGTGCATTTGGGCACGGACTGACCCCATCATGCCAGCCGCACCCATAATGGCGGCCACTTTGCCGTCAATAGGCGCGTGATCATCGTCGCCTGTGCGGGAAGCCCAATCCAGTGCATTTTTTAGCACGCCGGGAATGGAGTAATTGTACTCTGGCGTGGCAATGAGCAGGGCATCGGCGGCTTTGAGCCGTTCCCGAAAGGCCATGACGGCTTCCGGTGTGCCTTGGGCTTCAACGTCTGCATTGAAGAGGGGGAGTCCGTTGAGGTCAAAAAGCTCGACGGTGACGCCTTCGGGAGCCAACTCCTGGGCGGCACGAATGAGGCCGCGATTGAATGAGTTTTTACGGAGGCTGCCAGCAAAGGCAAGAACATGGATGTTGGTTTGATTCATTTTGTTCATTATGATTGTCATTCCAGTATGGGTTGTATAAATGGTTTTAGGTAAAAGGATAAGTAGGTCAGCGGCTGGTCACCGGCGGTGATGACGGCCGTTTCTGCGTCTGGTGCGGCCAATACCACATCGTACAAATCTATTTGTTCAGTGGTTGTGGCGGATTGGAAACGGCCGTTACCGTTGACAAAGTACAGGAACAAATCTTCGTGGGGGTGGGGCGGTTCCAATTCGGCCGTGCCACCGGCAGGCAAAACCGTACTCGTCAAACGGGCATCCACATGGCGGTTGGTGGCCCCATTTGGCCCCATAATCTCGCGCACCACTCCGTCCCCATGCAAACGGGCAGGCATCGCCGAGAGCGAAACCTGTTCATAATGGGGTTCAACGCCCATATGCCGGGCATCCACCGCAAACCAGATTTGAATGACTCGCGTAAATTCATCAGTCAGGTTTAGTTCTTGGTGTTGGATGAAATGACCGGAAAACATACGCTGCACCTCTCCGGCAGAAATCCAGCCTTTGCCGCCGGTGCTGTCTTCGTGGTACAGCTTGCCGTCAATGACATATGTAAAAATTTCCAGCCCTCTGTGTGGATGCCAGCCAAAGCCGTTTTGGGGCGCAATTTGGGTCATGTGGGCGGTGAGCATACCGCTTAAACGCTGCAAAGGGCTAAAGCCGCCTACGGCAAAATGGGAAGTCAGCCAATGGACAGGGTGGATGAGTGGAAAGTTTTGTGCCTTGAAAAAGTGCAGATTGTTTTCCACTGGAATGGTGTGGATGACTGACTCGAAGATGTTTGTGTGCATTTTTTGCCCTATAATCTTTTTACGTGTGTGAAGTCAATTAAAATGTGGACTGTAGTCCGTTTATTTGATAGGATGTTAGCGAACTGAAGTCTACTTGTCAAACAAGAATTCGCCATAAATGTGCTTCAAAGATGGCTTCTAAGGATTGGTTTATGTTTTCGGAAGATGATGATTTGGTAATTTTAGGTAGCGGGCAAACGCACCAGGAGCGGGCAGATGCCGCAGCGAACCGGATGCTTATATTGAAAACGGCCGAATCTTTGTTTGCACAAGAAGGGGTGGAAAATGTGAGCATGGCCGACATTGCCCAGGCTGCCGGTGTGGGCAAGGGGACATTGTACCGGCGCTTTGCCAACAAGGGGGCGTTGTGTCTGGCTTTGATGGATACCCAGATGCGAGATTTTCAGAACATGGTTTTGACGACATTGGGCGAAATGGCCGCAGACAATGTGACTTGTGTGGAACAGTTGGCCTTCTTTTTAGACAAACTGGTGCATTTTACCTATGCCCATTCCCCGCTGTTGTGTGAGGTGCAGCGTGCCGGGCTGGTGGACGGGGTGGATGACGTGCTGCTGCAACGGCCGCATTTTTGGCAGTACATGACGGTGTTTGGGCTGTTGAAAACGGCCGCTGCCAAAGGCGAGATAGCTGCACATCTGGATTTGGAATATCTGGCCGATGCGCTGCTTGCCCCATTAAAGGTTGATTTATTCCGCTACCAGCTTGATGTACGCGGATTTACATTGGAACGCATCAGCACGGGGCTGCGCCAACTGGTGGATGGGCTGACGGCCGTTCCAAGACAGTAACGTATCTGTTCAGATGGAACACAGAGTTACACGAAGAATGCGCAAAGTTACACGGAGAACAAAGCGTTTTTCTCTTTTTTCTCAGCGAAACTCCGTGATTTCTCTGTGAATCTCTGTGTAACTGAACGCTTACACAGTAACAAAGGTGTGTTTTGCATAGAAAAAAATGGCAAAAAACAGCGGGGGTTTGGAGTGGTATTTTGCTGGCTGCTTTTTTACTGGCGTGGGTGTTGGTGCAGCCAAAGGCAGCAGCACAGCCTCAGACGGTAGACAAGGTAAGTGAGCCAGAACAGCAAACGGCCGTTTCCTCTTCTTCCGCCTCCCAAACAACCGTCATCTCCCCTTCATACGGTGTCAATTTCATCAGCTTTGCCAGAGCCACCCCCCTGAGTGACACACGTTACCAAAACGGTCTGGCTACCGGCGCACAATGGAACCGCTGGCCGATGTACTGGAACAACATTGAACAGGCAGACGGCGTTTTTGCCTGGGCTTATCAGGACGTGGCGGCGGCCACAGATTTGATTAGCTATGGGTTAAAGATTGATGCCATTTTGTTGGGCACGCCCGCGTTTTATACAACAAATGCCCCAACGGCGGCGGAACGGCCGTCTTCTTCTGACAGTGCCTTGCGCGTCAATCGTGTGGCAGCGGCCACGCCAACCGGTTTATACGCCCCCATTTTTACCGACAACACAGATGTTCCCGGCGGAGGCAAGCAGATAAATCTGGCTAATAAATGGGCGCGGTTTGTGTATACGGCCGTTAACCGTTACAAACCCGGCGGCGTCCTGGCACAGGCACAGGGCTGGCCTGCCGGGGTGGGCATTACCCACTGGGAAATGTGGAACGAACCCGATTTGACCCAATTTTGGGATGGCACAGTGGCCGATTATGCCCGCCTGTTAAAAGTGGGCTATCTGGCCGCCAAACAAGCCGACCCCAATGCCCAAATCATCTTTGGCGGGCTGGCCAACGATTCCGCAAACCTTGGTTTTTACAACAACGTGATGGCCGTATACGACAGCGACCCCGACGCGTCCACATATGGTTATTACCACGACATTTTAGCTGCCCACAACTATCTTTATGCCTGGGAAGCGTGGTACCACGTTTGGCGGGCGGGACGTACCTTGAGCAATCGCGGGCTGTCCAAGCCGATTTGGTTGAATGAAAACGGCGTGCCTGTGTGGGACGACTATCCCGGCCCGGTATGTGAACCCAACTCACCTTACCGCGCTTCCATGAGTGAACAGGCCGATTACATTATTCAGTCCGGTTTGTATGCCACTTATGCCGGGGCAGACATGCTCTTTTTCTTTCAGTTGTATGATGATTGTGGCAATGTGGGCGGGGATCATGCCTGGTACAGTCCCAGCAGTTGTTCTGATGCGGTTGTGGAGCCGGGCGGGGATGCCTTTGGTTTGTACCGTAACCCGAATGACCCGGCGAATTATTGCTATACCCATCATCCCCAACCGGAGACGCCGCGCCCGGGGTTTGCGGCTTACCGGGTGCTTTCGACGTATTTTAATGGGGTGGAGCCGCTGTGGCGGACGCGGGCTGGCAGTACGCAGGGGTGTAATTGGGCGTTGGGTTCTCAAGAATGGCTGGCGTTTTTTAAGCCTGCTTCCGGGGAACGGGTGATGGGGTTGTGGGCGTTGTGTTCGGCGCAGGAAACGGCCGTTGTCTCTGCGACCAATGCCGCCGGTACAGCCACGCTCATTACCCCGGATGGTGTGGTGCAAACGGTTACGGCCGTTAATGGGGCGTATACGCTTAATTTACCGGGGGCTACCAATACAAATGCACCGTGGGATCCAACGTTAAACCCAATTGGGGGACGGCCGTATCTGCTGATTGAAAAGGATACCTTGCCGCCAGATTTGAGTGTGACAGCGCCGGTAACGGCCGTGACCGATATTGACTTAAACTGGACAGCCGGAGATTTGGGCAGTGGCATTGCGGGGTATGATCTTTTTGTGTCAGTTGATGGGGGAACGGCCCAGTCGTGGTTAACAGGAACGCGGGTTGAGTCGGCAACCTATCCGGGCACGACGGGGCATGTGTACACATTTACCATAACAGCCTGGGATAATGCCGGAAACAGTACGCAGCGGGAAACGGCCGTGTCCACCCATACATTCAGCCATTACAGCTACCTGCCCCTCATCATGCACTGACAAAAGAAGACCCGAGCGGATTCTGTTCCTCAGCGCCATTATTGACATCAACTGTTTCTGCAGCGGATCCGCGTGGTAAACGCACGACAAACCGTGCCCCACCCAGCGGGCTGTCCAATATGGTCACAGTCCCCCCATGCGCTTCCACAGCCATCTTGCAAAATGTCAACCCCAACCCGGACCCGCGCCGTTCTGCCCGTTCAATTTGACCAAACTTTTCAAAAATATGTTCTCGCTCAGAGTCGGGCACACCCGGACCATTATCATCTACAAAAATAACCACATCTTCATTGGCAAGCGACAACGTGACGACAATTTCACCTTCTTCCGGTGTAAATTTCAACGCATTCGCCAGTAAATTATTCATCACGCGCTCAATTAAATTTTGGTCAACAGATACCTTCACTGGAGCCGCTGGCATAAACAGCTTCAGCTCTTGTTTATTTGTTTGGGCCAAAATGCGATACGCCTGAACGCGCTCCCCAATTAAACTTTTCAGATTAACGGCCGTTTTTTCAGGCATCAGCTTGCCGGCTTCCATCCGCTCAACATCAAGCAAATCATTAATCAGGCTAATCAAGTTTTGACCGGATTCTTCCAATTGGGCGACCAAACTTTGCTGCGTTTCCGGAGAATTGGCAAACTGCCCGCGCGCCACCAAACTCAATCCGCTGGTGATGACAGACAGCGGGTTTTTCAAGTCGTGTACGATGAGCTGCGTGAGTTCATTGCGTAAATGCTGCTCTCGTTTCAAGGCTTCATTTCGTTCGGCTATCAGCTTATCCAAATGAACCACAATAAAGTACAAAACGATAAAGCTTAATCCGCCTTGAGCCAGTGTCATTGTAACCACAGTTGACCGGTTGACGGCAATTTGTAAAAAGCCCATACCCACTTCACCAATGATGAGCGACAGCCCGACAATGATGATGCTGCCCAATGCACCAAAATAATGTGCAGCTCGAATTTGCTGTGTAGATTGGAAGGCAACCAAAAGCGCATACAATGCATCAGCCAGGGCAATGAGGATAAGCGTGTGGGAAAGGAGCCAGCTTAAGCGTCCCCAAACACCAAAAGCCATAAAAATTTGGGCTTCTGCCAGCAAAATCATGGCGATAGCCAGTTGGCGGTCAATGCGGCGGTTGTCTTTTTTGTAGCGGCGATAAGTAAGCCATCCAGCCCAGGTATATGAGGCGACGCTGATTGTGGCTAATGTGTTGGCTAAAATGGGATCAAGTTGGGTCAAAAAATCTAGTGGGGCGGTGAAGGCAAAGGCAATAACCAAAAACAGTACATAAAAGAGCAAAAGGACAAGTGAGATCGTTTGCCGGTAGCGGACGATAGTGCGTTCGATGTGGTGAGGCCAGGGTGTGACGGCAATGGCAAAAAACAGCGCGCCTACGAACAAGCTGAGACGAAGTGACCAGCGAAATGTTTCACTAATGGGGCCAGGCAGCAAAACGCCTGGGGTGGTGATACCGCTAATTAAAAGCAGGGCGGAGATGGCAGAAAAGGCAAGCGTGATGAACAAGGTGCGGGCTGTGGCTTTTGCACCCAGGGCAGCGCCAGCAAACAAGGCGGTTACAAGCGCCATGAAACTGGCGAATGATACGCCGTAATAATGAATGAGGCGCGTGTTCCAGGTGAGTCCCCAAATACGTAAATCCCGGTCTGGAAAGATTCGCAGGTACATGAAGATGGCGAGTGGGAGGATGAGAAAGATGACCAGCCTGGGTGTGCGCCGGTAAAGCTGCTTGATTTTCTGCATATATTTTTATTATATGGGTCAGGCTGTCGGATTATCTTACAGTGTGCGGGTGGGGTGTGAAAAGGGCGTGAATGTTTGCTGCTGTTATGTGTTTTGGGCTTGAACGTGGAGGGTGAATCCGTCAACGGCCGTTACCACCACCACATCCCCAGGCATAAATTCCGACTCCGCAGAGGCACGCCACAGCTCGCCATTCACCAAAATTGTGCCAGTATAGGGCGGCACACCTTTGGCCGATGTAAGCCCTTGCCGCACAACCCCTTTCTTGCCTACGAGGCCTTCTGCACCGGTAGCGGGCTGTTTGCCTTGTGCGCGAATTGCCTTGACGATAATGAAGCCAAAAATTGCGGCCGTAGACAGGCCAATACCGATTGCCCCACTAACTGAAATGCGGGCAAATTGCGGTGTTCCCGGCGAATTAAACAGCACCAACAGCCCGGCAATGAGCGAAACAGTGCCGCCAATGGTCAGGCCGCCGTGTGTGGGCGCAAATGCTTCCATAATAAACAGCACAAAGGCCAGTATGATGAGTCCCATGCCCAGCCAGTTTACCGGCAATTGCCCTGCCCCGTAGAGGGCGAGGGCGATGCAGAGAACGCCGATAATGCCTGCCACATACCCGCCGGGACTGGAAAGCTCAATGAGAATGGCCTGTGCGCCAATAGCCAGCAAAATGCCAAGGATGAGGGGATTGGTTAAGGCAAGCAGTATCAGTTCAACAGAGTTGAGGGGAAGAGCGCGGGTGGCGGCGTTGGCCGTTTGCAGGGTGATGGTCTGGTCGTTGACAGTGACAGTTTTGCCGTTTGCCTGGGCGAGTAAATCGTTAATGTCTGTGGCGATGAAGTCGATGAATCCTGCTTCCAGTGCTTCGTTGGCGGTGACAGCGCGGGCTTCTTCGATCATGGCTTCGCCCAGGGCAACGGCCGTTTCGCCGCGCCGCTCTGTCAAATTCCGCATTGTTGCCTTCAAATCTTCCACTGCTTTGCGATAAGCCGTTTCATTGATGTCTGACCCATCTGAGTTGATGGGGGATGCTGCGCCAATGACCGTTTCCGGGGCCATGGCAGACAGATGGCCTGCCGCCGTGATGAGGCTGCCCGCAGAAGCGGCCTGTGCCCCGGCTGGTCCAATGTACACAATAACTGGCACGCTGGCATTGCGGAAGAGCTGCACGATGTCGGTGGTGGTGGTTACGGCGCCGCCGGGTGTGTCCAGCACAATGATGATGGCTTCGGCATTGGATTCGACGGCTTCGAGAATGCCGCGTTCAAAGTAGCCCAGCATGGCGGGCGTAACGGGCGCGTCAATATTGAGTACGATGACTTCTGGTGATTGGGCACGGCCGTTTCTGGCGGTGATGAAGAAGGCAGCAGCCACCAATGCAAGCAAAATAACTTTGGTGAAACGGGTTTTGTTTTTCATAATCACATTTTTATTTGGCAAGCGGCAGGGCAACGGTGAAGCGGCTGCCTTGTTCTTGCTGGCTTTCGGCCCAAATACGGCCGTTATTCAGTTCTACCAGTTCTTTGGCAATGGCCAGCCCCAGACCCATGCCCTCATATTGACGGCGCAGCGGCGACTCAACCTGGTAAAAACGCTTGAAAATGCGGTCTAAATCTTTGCGGGGGATGCCAATGCCGGAATCGGTGACGCGAATCCAGGCCTCATCATTGCGGACAAACAACTCTACCGAGATACGGCCGTGTTCCGGTGTGAATTTAATCGCATTGTTAAACAGGTTGTTGATGATCATTTCTACCATTGCCCGGTCGGCGATGATGGAGACAACGTTATCAGGCAGGGAAAGGGTGACGGTTTGTTGTTTGGCAACGGCCGTTTCATCCGCCTGCAAATTCATTTGCGCAATCAAGGCTGTCAGGTCTATTTTTTCCAACTCACGGTGCGCTTCACCGGCATCCACATAACGCAAATTCACCATATCCTGAATAAGCGTGCGCAAATGAACGGCCGCATCCAGCACACTATCGAGCTGGCTGCCCATCTCCGGCGACGCCTCATCCCGCAAAAACGACACATAGCCCAAAATAACGGCCAATGGTGTACGCAGTTCATGAGACGCAATGGCAATAAAATTAGACTTGAGCTGATCCAGTTGATTCAACTCCTGATTTGCCCGGCGCAGTTCTTCAATTAAGCGTGCTTTTTCCACAGCCACACCGGCAATATCGGCCAAAATCGAGAGCGTTTCCACATCCTCCGGTGAAAAAGGAGACGCATCCAGCTTGTTAATGGCCTCCAGCACGCCAACGGGACGCTTTTTAACATTGCGCATAGGCACGCCCAAAATGTCGCGTGTACTAAAATCAATGGCCTGATCTACATTGCGATTCCAGCGCGGGTCTTGTGAGACATCATTCACAATAAGCGGTTTGTTAGCAAGCAGGACTGCCCCGGCAATGCTGTTTTCCAGTGGTATGGGCGTGTTTGCCATTTCCTGATGAAGGTCATTAGACGCGGCCATGAAAAAAAGTTGGCGGGTACGTGCGTCATAGAGCAGGATGGAGGCGGCTTCTACGTCAATGAGTGCGGCGGCTTCTCGTATGATATACGTGAGCAGCTTTTGTAAAGTTGTAGCGGAGTTGAGTTCTCGGCTGATTTCAACAAGCCGGGCCAGTTTGTCTGGATGAACGTTGGTGAAGGATGTGGCCATTTTTAGCCCCTTGTGCAAAGGATTTTTACTGATGCCTGTTGGTAATGATACGTGAAACGAGATTGGTCTCGCAAGAGAAACGGCCGTTTTCCACGCGTATTTTACTTTTCAGATAGAATAACCCGACGAGGCATCTATGTTGAATTCTTACAGCTTGTATTTACATATCCCTTTTTGTGGTCATCGGTGTTCCTACTGCGATTTTAACACATACACCACATTGTTTGATTTGGTGCAGCCTTATGCTGAAGCATTGTGTACGGAAATGAGGCAGGTGGCGGACGCTGCGGCTGAGCCGCTGCCGGTGCATACAATTTTCTTTGGCGGGGGGACGCCTTCTTTGATGCCGGTGGATGCGATGAAGCTGATTTTGGAAACGGCCGCATCTGTTTTTGACCTTCATCCTCAGGCAGAAATTACCATGGAGGCCAATCCGGGCACAGTGGATGAAGCCTATCTGGCCGCCATGCGCCAAATGGGGGTTAACCGGCTTAGTTTTGGTGTACAAAGTGCCATTGGGCAAGAGTTGGCCTTGTTGGAGCGGACGCATGATTTTGAAACGGCCGTAACGGCCGTGCAAACAGCCCGCCAAGCCGGCTTTAACAATCTCAATCTTGACCTGATTTATGGCGTACCCGGCCAGACATTGGAAAGTTGGCGGCAAAGTGTGGAGGCGGTACTGGCATTGCAGCCTGAGCATCTTAGCCTGTACTGTTTGACCATAGAACCGGGAACGCCCATGCAGCGTTGGCTGCGAAACGGCCGTATTCAACCACCAGACCCCGACCTTGCCGCCGACCAATATATGCTTGCCCAACAATTTTTGGCAGATAACGGGTTTGTCCATTATGAAATATCAAACTGGGCAAAGCCCGGCCATGCGTGCGAACACAACCTTACCTACTGGCGCAACAATCCTTATTTAGGATTTGGAGCAGGTGCGCATGGTTCTGCGGCCAATGTACGCTATGAAATTGTGAAACAGCCACGCGTCTACATTCGCCGGGTTCAGGCGGGTGGGGAGGTGGTGTTTCCCTGCTCAACGGCCGTTGCTCGTGCCCATACCGTCAGCCGCGAAGAAGCCATATCGGACACCATCATTACCCAACTGCGCCTGCTGGAAGAAGGGTTGGACCTGACTGCTTTTGCCCGTCGGTTCGGTGAGCCTTTTGCAGCCATGTTTGCCAATGAGCTTGAACAACTGACTGCATTGGGTTTGCTAAAGGTGCAAAATGACCGGCTGCTGCTGACGGAAAACGGCCGTTTTTTGAGTAATCAGGTTTTTTATCGTTTTGTGTAAATT
>CAZRIB010000019.1:0-19243 GCA_964600035.1 uncultured Ardenticatenaceae bacterium
AGATTGAACCAATCTAATCCCTCATTTCACATGTGACTGAGTACTAGGAATGAAGATTTAACAATTTACGGGAGATTAGAGACTGGAGATTGGAGATTAGAGACCGGTGTAATCTCTAATCTCCAATCTCAATTTTGTCGGTTATTTCATTCTCGTTCCTTATGGATTTATGAAGGTAATGAATTCTGTTGCCACCCATCCTTCATTGCCCTGGGGTGTGCGTACACGCTGCCAGGTGTAATCGTCGCTTTGGGCTTCGCCATCTAACACCACCAGTACTGAGCCTTCAAGCACCCATTCTAACTGCTCGCTCTCTGTGCCGGGTTCAGCCCGCAGCCAAACACCTACGCCGCTGGTGACAACGGCCGTTTTCTGGTCGGGCGTGGCTGTGGCTTCGGGTGTTTCTGTGGGGGCTGGTTCTGGCGTGTTGGTAGGGTTGGAAACGGCCGTTTCCTGAGGGGCAGGCGTGTTTGCAGCAGGGGGTTGGGTAGGAACGGCCGTAGGTACAGGCGTCAGCGTCATCACTTCCACCGGCGTCACAGTTGCCTGCGGTTCCACAAAATTGACCGGTGCGTCACCTGAATCAGCATCCATACCAGTGGCCACGTCATTGCCCCATGGCAGCAGCAAATAAGCTGCCCAAACAACCCCCGCCAACACCACACCAGCCAATGCCCACAACAAATCCACCTTCATGGCGTGTACGGCTTCTTGCCGGGCAACGCCATAAGGGGCGGCATGTTGTCTACCGCGCCGGCCAAAAGCACGGAGCACAAAGAAAAGAGATGCCAAAAGAGTAATACCGGCTAAAACTGCTAAAACAATACGAAATACGGCCGTCACACTTCGCCTCCCACTACCAGGTTAGGTAAACCACAAAAAGAATTTTGACGAAAACCAGACCATTTCATTGTGGTTTACTCAACTACTTACCGTCTACTTTATCGATCATTTCACCATCTGCAACTATTTTCTTGGCTTGCTGCCACAAAGCCTCCATCTCATCCAGCGACATTTTAGCCAAATTCTCGCCATTTTGGGCAGCCAATCGCTCCACCAATTGAAAACGACGACGAAAACGCAGCGTTGCCTCTCGCAAGGCAGTTTCTGCATCCACGCCCAACCAACTGGCCAAATTTACCAGCACAAACAAAGCATCCCCCACTTCTGCCTGTCGCTCCTCCTGAGATTGAGCCGCCTGAATCTCGGCAATTTCCTCTTGCAGCTTTTCATACACGCCATCAATTGCAGGCCAATCAAACCCAACTTTTCGCACCCTGTCCTGTACTTTTTGAGACTGGGCCAAAGCAGGTAGAGCCGTCGGGACATTATCAAGCAGCGATTTTTCTGCTGAATCCCCTTTTTCTTGTGCCTTAATACGCTCCCAATTGCGTACCACTTCATCACTATCAGCCACCTCAACATCTCCCCACACATGCGGATGGCGATGTTTTAACTTGGCATCGATACCGGCAATAATGTCGGGCAAGCGAAAATCACCTGCCTCCGCTGCCATTTGGGTTTGCATGACAATATGGTACAGCAAATCACCTAATTCTTCGCGCAAATTTTCCGGGTCGTCTGCATCCAGCGCAGCCAATACTTCGCCAAATTCTTCCAAAAATCCCTGCCGCATCGATTGTGGCGTTTGTTCCTGATCCCATGGGCATCCGCCCGGACTTCTTAGCACAGCTACAGTATCTGCTAACACGTTTAGACTGGACGGTCTTGGCAGTGGTGGCACAAACATGCTTGTTAAATGGTCGATGTGGGGACTGCGATCCATTTCGTAAAGTGGCATTTCTTCGATTATTTCTTGTTCTGTACCGGCGGCGTGTACCAGTTTTACTGGATGCTCTTCCGGGTATGCCATCATGAGGACGAGTTTGAGTTCGCTGGCCAGTAATTTGTTATAAACCTGGCCAATGAGCGCTGGCGTGTCGGGATCTAATGGTGGATATTGGCGGGCAGCGATGTCGATGGCGTCGAATATCTGTAAGCCATCGAGTGCATCCAGGGATACGGCCGTTATCATCGGTTCAACAAAGCTGATGCCATCAACAATACGGACAGGCAAATTTACTTCTTTAGCCTTTGCCAAAAGGGCGGTCACCGTTGATTCACCCATCAACGGATGGCCAGGCACGGCATAAATCACCTCACCGGTCGCTGCCTGCTCAATAATTGTGTTTACAATTGTGGCATAGACATCTTCAAAGCGTTCTGTTGTGTCGTAAATGTGGTCAAAGCTGCGTGTGGTCACCGAAGCGGGCAAGTCTGCCACGGTGGGGTGGCGTGCTGTCCGCAGTAAAATTTCGGATGCGTTGGTTAACACATCCCAGGCTTCTCTTGTCAAGTAACGGCCGTGTCCCGGCCCCAAACCAACAATCGTAATCCCCATCATTTCATCCTACCTAAAAGGAAAAATAAAGCAAAAAGGCGAGAGCGGACTCTCGCCTAAGCAAAACAATGTAACTAGAAACGGCCGTAAAACGGCAGCAGCTTAACGCTTGGTATAAGTCGGCGCCTTACGAGCACGTTTCAAACCTGGTTTCTTCCGTTCCTTAATACGGGCATCCCGTGTCAGGTGACCATTCTGGCGTAAAACACCGCGCAAATTCTCATCATACTTCACCAATGCACGGGCTAACCCCAAACGAACCGCACTAGTCTGGCCGGTCACGCCACCGCCACTTACTAACACAGTCACATCCATCTTACCAAGCAATTCAGTGTCAACCAGCGGTCCAACCAAAACATCATAATCACCAAAGCGCGGGAAAAATTCCTTCACATCCTTGCCATTCACAACAAATGTGCCAGTACTTTCCGCACCGGGATAAATGCGTACACGAGCCGTCGATGTTTTACGACGACCAACTCCTTCCACATACTGTCTGCCTTCAAATTCTTCCGACATGACTATCTCCTGCCTCTTACTCTAAATCCAGCGGAACTGGCTGCTGTGCCTGATGCGGATGTTCGCTACCCGCATACACTTTCAACTTTTTGAACATCTTCCGTCCCAAAGCATTTTTGGGCAGCATCCCTTTCACGGCCAGGCTAATGACACGTTCAGGATACCGTTCCAACTGGTGCCGCAAGGAAATTTCCTTCAAACCACCAGGATACCCGGAATGGCGATAGTACTTCTTCTTTTCCATGCGATTGCCTGTCACAGCAATCTTTTCAGCATTGATTACAACGACAAAATCGCCGCAGTCAACAGAAGGACTATAAATTGGCTTGTGTTTACCACGTAAAACGGCAGCAATCCGTGTGGCAAGACGACCCAAGTTCTGCCCTTCAGCGTCTACAATGTACCAGCTTCTTTCAACATCAGCCGGCTTTGTAACGAATGTTTTCATCACTATATCTCCCAACCTACGATCTTGGGCCACACAGCCCAACACTATTCTGCATAGGATACTAATCTCAAGGACAACCCCTGCGGAGGGGCTACTGTTGCGCATTTTTCCCGATTACGGGCATAAAATGCAGCTTCAAAATCATCAACTGTCCATTTGCCTTCGCCCACAGCTTTCATACTACCTACCAAACTGCGAACCATGCGATACAAGAAGGCATTGGCTTCTACATAAAAAGTCAGCCATTCTCCATCTCGCTGCCAGTTTGCCCGGTAAATAGTACGGACAGTATTTATGCCTTTGGGCGGTTGGCCAAAGGTAGCATAATCATGCGTACCAATCACCTTTTGGGCACAAACATCCATTGCAATCTCATCTAATGGCCTGCTTACATGCCAACTATACCGGCGATAAACCGGATTACGAACAGGCGCGTTATAGATTTTATAAACGTATGCCCGTTTTTTGGCATCATACCTTGGATGAAAATCAGGCGATGCTGGACTAAGTTGTAAAACTGCTATGTCTTCGGGAAGATTGGCATTAATGGCGCGTAACAGGGCTTGGGAATCGTGCCGCCAATCTAGATCGAAGCTGATAATTTGTCCTTGTGCATGAACGCCACTGTCTGTACGACCAGCACCGGTAACGGCCGTATGCTGATTTGCCAGGTGGCTAATGACACGTTCTAACTCGCCTTGAATTGTTGGCTCACCCGGCCTTTGTCTCTGAAAGCCATGGTAATTAGTGCCATCATACGCAATGCGAGCGCGAAACCGCGTCAATCACTACTCCTCGTCATCAACAAGCATCAAAATTGCCATATCGGCGTTATCACCGGGGCGCTTGCCCAGCTTAACCATGCGGGTGTACCCACCCGGGCGATTGGCATAACGTGGGGCAATCTCTTCAAAAAGATGCTTCACCACATCCACTTGTTCATGACCACCATCTTCATCCACAACAACGCGGTTTTTGGGCAGCCGGGCTGCCGCCAAACGGCGGGCATACACTTCTTGAGCACCGCCCTTTGCCAAACCACGCTTGGCTAATGTAATCGTTTTTTCCGCAAGGGGGCGAATGGTGCGTGCTTTAGCCTCGGTTGTAATAATTTGCTCATGGCAAAGCAAATCAGCAACCAGGTTTTTGCGCAATGCACTGCGGTGAGCAGTGTCACGCCCTAGCTTGCGGCCATGTACTCTGTGTCGCATCGTACCTACCTCGTCATCCTGTAGTCTAGTTAACGGCCGTTACACTTCAGCCGATCATCTTATCCAAACAAAAAGCGGCCAACAATTAAGAGGCTGCTTCATCTTCAGCCGGCAAAAAGCCCTTTGCACGCAGTTGAGACTTCAGCTCATCCAATGATTTTTCACCAAAATTACGGATGGCCAACATTGTCTCTTCACCTCGCTCAAGCATATCCAGCATTTCACCAACCTTGGTAATACCTGTACGCTTCAGCGAATTGAAAACGCGCACGCTCAAATCCAACTGCTCAATTGGCGTGTCATAAATCTCATTTGGAATTGCACCTTCTTCTTCCTCTTCTTCTTCAACAGGCAAGAAGGTTTCCTCACTTACACCAGCAATTGGGCGCACAACTTGCATCAAAATTTGAGCAGATTGTGCCAATGCATCTTCCGGCTTAATGGTTCCATCAGTCCAAATCTGCATCACCACACGGTCATAATCAGCCGCCTGGCCAACCCGTGTCTTTTCTACTTCATAACCAACACGGCGAATTGGGCTGTAAATGGCATCCACTGGCAGCTCACCAATGGGCAAACGACCACGTTCTTCTGCGGGAGAATACCCCCGGCCCGTTTCTGCGGTCATCTCTATTTCCAAAAATGCATCTTCAGAATCAACTGTAAATAGATACAAATCAGGATTGATGATTTCCACTTCTGGCGGGCACTGAATATCGGCCGCAGTCACTGTACCGGCACCTTGTACTTCCAAACGCATCCGAGCGGTGTCTGTACCGTGTAATTTCAAACGCAGCTGCTTAATGTGCAAAATAAGCTGCATCATGTCTTCCCGCACATGGGGAATGGCCGAAAACTCATGCGGAACGTCAGTTACCCGAATGGAGGTAACGGCCGCACCCGGCAAAGAAGACAGCAATACACGACGCAGGGAGTTACCAACAGTTGTGCCGAAACCACGTTCAAATGGCCCCAGAATAAAACGGCCGTATTCACGAGTCATGGCCGTACTTTCAATTTTCGGCAGGATCAGGTTGCTAATAGTCAAAGCAAATACCTCCCTCTTATAAAGGCGATTATTTCAAGCATTAACGGGAGTAATACTCAACGATCAATTGTTCATTCAGCGTAACATCAATATCTTCACGTGCAGGCAGGTTGTTTACCTTCGCAGACAAGTCGCTCGTATTCAGCGTCAACCAGCGAGGAACCTGACGATCGTCAATTGACTGCCGCAATTCCTTGAAATATTTCTTGCCGGCACTTTCTGGGCGAATCGACACGACATCACCAGGGGAAACCAACGCAGAAGGCACATTGGTTTTACGGCCGTTCAACATAATATGACCATGCTGAACCAACTGGCGAGCCTGTGCCCGCGACGTACCCACACCCAGACGATAAACCACATTATCCAAACGGCGTTCCAGCAAAGTCAACAAATTCGTACCTGTCAACCCAGGCCGTTTCTCAGCTTCAACAAAATAGCCGCTAAACTGCCGTTCCATGACACCATAAATACGGCGCGCTTTCTGCTTTTCGCGAAGCTGCAACAAATAATCCGAGGCACGTCCACGACGGAACTGTGCATCACGCCCATGCTCCCCAGGTGGATACCCCCGGCGCTCAAAAGAACATTTTGGGGTCATACAACGTGACCCTTTCAAGAACAGTTTTTCACCCTCACGACGGCAAAGCCGACAGACAGGTCCAGTATATCTTGCCAATTTAACCCTCCGGTTTTCAAAATTTTGTAAGAGGTTTACAGGCTTGGCATCCCGTCATCCCTCTGAAAACACAAATCAACTAAAATTACACACGGCGCTTCTTAGGCGGGCGACAGCCATTATGTGGCACGGGTGTCACATCTTTAATCGCCGTCACCTTAATACCAGAAGCCTGTATAGAACGAATGGCTTGTTCACGGCCGGGACCAGGCCCCTTAACCACAATCTCAACCTCTTGCATGCCGTGATCTTGTGCCACACGACAGGCATTTTGGCTGGCTAAGCGGGCTGCATAAGGTGTGCTCTTGCGGGAACCCTTAAAACCGGCCCCGCCTGCACTGGCCCAAGCCACCGTATTTCCATTCATATCTGTAATCGTTACGATTGTATTGTTAAAGGTGGCGTAAATATGGGCAACACCCTTTGACACCATCCTTGTAGCTTTTTTACGTGTCTGTTGTGAACGTCTTCTCCGACCCATTTTGTTGAATCCTCTCAGTCGCAGTCAATATATGTTGCAGTAAATACCACAACTACCTAATGCCTATTTACCACCCCGACGGCCACGTCCGGCAACCGTCTTCTTGGGGCCTTTACGGGTACGCGCATTTGTCTTGGTACGCTGTCCATGCACCGGCAAATGACGACGATGCCGTAAACCACGATAGCAGCCAATTTCAGACAGGCGCTTAATGTTCAAGGAAACTTCACGACGCAAGTCACCTTCCACTGTATATTCGCTGTCTATAATTTGCCGCAAACGCATCACTTCTGCTTCTGACAGATCCTTGACACGTGTATCTGGATCGATTTGAGCCTGAGCCAAAATCTTTTGGCTGGTTGACCGGCCGATACCATAAATGTATGTCAAACTTACCTCTACACGTTTATCACGAGGTATGTCAACACCTGCAATACGAGCCATAATTCCTCCAACAGTTAGTCCGCAAGCTGTTTTTCAGCTTGGCGCAGCTTTTTATTACCCCTGACGTTGTTTGTGGTTGGGGTCTACACAAATGACGCGAACGACACCCTTTCTTTTAATAATTTTGCATTTTGGGCAACGACGCTTTACTGATGCTGAAACTTTCATGTTTCTAACTCCTGGCACAAATTGATTACGGCCGTTTTCAGCCATCAATCCATGCCTCTCATTGTTTTATTGTCACAGGTCAAAATTGGGCAAAAAGCAATTTACTATTTTGCCACCAAATGTCCAATTTGTCCAACAATTCCTACATTTTGCTGCGAATCAATGCCAGCAAATCTTTTTGAACATCAGCAATGGACTGCTCACCATTTACTTCAACGAGCAACCCCTTCTCACGATAATAATCCAACAATGGTGCAGTCTGTTCTCGATAAACACGCATTCGCACTCGAATTGTTTCTTCGTTGTCATCAGTGCGGCCTTCAATTTCAGCTCGCTTCAAAAGCCTTTGCAGCAAAATATCTTGTGACACCTTAATAAAGGGTACCACGTTGATTTTGCCATCAAATTCTTTCAACAATTCTTCAAGAGCGTCCGCTTGCGCTGGAGAACGAGGAAAGCCATCTAAAATTGCGCCTTGCGCACAATCATTTTGAGACAGCCTGTCTCGCACCATTGCAACGGTTACTTCATCAGGAACAAGCTCGCCCTTATCCATATACGACCGGGCGAGCTTGCCCAATTCTGTATCGTTTTTTAAGTTGTGCCGAAATAAGTCACCCGTTGCTACTTGAGGTAAGCCAAGTTCTTTTTCCAAGAGTTTGGCTTGAGTTCCTTTGCCAGCTCCGGGGGCTCCCATCAATACAACAAAGGTTTTCATTCTAGAAGAACCCTTCATAATGGCGCATGAGCAGTTGAGATTCCAATTGTCGCATGGTGTCTATGACAACGCCGACAACGATAATCAAACCAGCCCCGCTAATTACCAGTGTGCTTTGTTCAATTCCAGGAATGCGCAAGATCACACCAACAACCTGCATAATGCCCGGTAAAACGGCCACGATACCCAGGAACAATGCACCAGCAAAGGTGATTCGACGAACAACGGCCGTAATATAGTCTGCTGTTCGTTTACCCGGACGGATTCCAGGGATAAAACCGCCTTGCCGCTGCAATGTTTGCGGAATGTTCTGCTGCTGGATCATCACATCTGTGTAGAAGAACGTAAATCCAACCACCAGAATAAAGAAGAAGAACCAGTAAAAGAAGAATGACCAGGGAGCCAATACCGGGTCTTGCTGACCAGCAAAATTGCTAATTGTTTGAGCAATGCGATCCAGCGTACTGCCTGAACCAGAAATAAACAAACTGGCAATTAGTGGCGGAAAAACCAAAATTGAATTGGCAAAGATAATCGGGATCATGCCAGCGGTGTTAACACGCAAAGGCACATAACTGCTTTGTCCTTGATAAACTTTGCGACCACGCACCCGACGGCCATATTGAACCGGTATTCGCCGCTGCCCTTCCTGAATGATCACAATCACCAAAATGGTCGCTACAGTGATAATAATAAACGCAATGATTGTGAAAATCCGGGCTGTCACATCATCCTGAGTTACGAGACGGCTCAAATTTGGCAAAATTCGTGCCACGATACCGCCAAAGATGATCAGCGAAATGCCCTGACCAATCCCATCTTCTGTAATCAGTTCACCAATCCAAATGGCAAACATTGTGCCACCAACCATGGCTAATATGGAAGTGAGCGTTGGTAAAATATCTGGGCCGCTAAAGCCAAAATTTGGCATGATTGTTGCCAAACCACCTTGAATGGTTGAACCAATCAGGTTGATTTGACCAACCGCATTCAAGATAGCCAACGGCACAGTCATGATGTAGGTTATCCGGTTGATTTTATTACGACCGGATTCACCTTCTGACTGAAGTTCTTCCAGCTGCGGAATGATTGGTGTTAAAAGTTGGATGATAATGGAAGCGGTAATGTATGGATACACGCCCATTGCCAACACGGAGAAATTGTGCACCGCACCACCAGACAGCAGGTTTAAAATTTCAAGCGCTGAATTACCAGAAGTTTGGCTGGTAAATGCAATCCAGGCTTGCAGATTCACTCCAGGGACAGGAATGTTGGCTGCTAACCGGTATACAATCAGCATGCCAATGGTAAAAAGAATGCGCCGGCGTAAATCTGGTAGTGAAAAGGCTGCACGTACGGACTCTATCATGAATATCCTCCCTCGTTTTAGGACTGAGCATCCAGAGGAATGACAACGGCCGTACCGCCAGCTGCCTCAATCTTTTGCTTTGCAGATGCCGAAAAACGATGTGCTTTGACAGTTAGTGCCGCGTCCAATTCGCCGTCGCCCAAAATGACAACAGGATCAGTCGCTTTTTTAATCAGCCCGGCAATCATCATTGTTTCCGGGTTCACTTCCACCCCGCCAAAGTCAATTTCGGCAAGCTGGTACAAATTAACAGGTTTGTAGTACACCTTGTTGATGTTGGTAAAACCGCGCTTGTAAGGAAGACGGCGTGCCAAAGGCAGCTGGCCACCCTCAAAATACGGGCCTTTTCCACCACCGCTGCGAGCGTTTTGGCCTTTGGTACCACGGCCTGCGGTTTTACCCTGACCAGCCGAAATACCACGACCCACTCGCTTGCGCTTCTGTTTTGCTCCACTATTTGGGCGCAGATCGTGTAGTTTCATCCTATTTCACCTCTTCTATATCTACCAGATGGCTTACTTTGTTGATCATGCCGCGAATAACGGCCGTATCATCATGCTCCACCACCTGGTTCAATTTCCGAAAACCAAGCGCTTTCAACGTCGCTTTTTGCTTTTTGTTGTAGCCAATTGCACTTTTGCGATAAGTAATCCGTAACTTAGCCATTACTCCCGACTCCAAAACGGCATCACATCGGCCATTTCCTTGCCGCGATCAGCCGCAATCTGTTCCACATCCTTCATGTGCTTCAAAGCTTCCATTGTTGCCAACAGCACATTCAGGGTGTTTTGACTACCTAATGATTTTGACAAAATATCACGGTACCCTGCTGCTTCTACCACAGCACGGACACCACCGCCAGCAATAACACCTGTACCAGGAGAAGCAGGCTTCAACAACACTTTGGCAGCCCCGTGCCGGCCAATAATTTCATGTGGAACAGTCGTTCCGACCATTGAAACATCAACCATGTTTTTACGGGCAGCTTCCAGAGCCTTGCGAATTGCTTCCGGCACACCGCGTGCCTTGCCAACGCCAACACCGACCTTCCCACGATTATCACCAACAACAACCGCCACACGGAAGGCGAACCGACGACCACCCTTAATTACCTTTGCAACACGGGTAATATCAATGATGCGTTCATCGAATTCATTTTCCTGGTTATATTGCCGTCTTTTACCCATCCTCTTCTCCTTAGAACTCCAGGCCGCCTTCACGCGCACCATCGGCCAAAGCCTTAATACGGCCGTGATAGCGATAGCCACCTCGATCAAAAACTACTGTTTCGATACCCGCCGCCTTTGCCCGCTCAGCAAGCGTTTTTCCAACGACTGCGGCCTGCTCAACCTTTTTCTTACCTTCCAACTCAGCCTGTAAGCCAGGTTCCAGAGAAGAGGCTGAGACAAGGGTATGCCCAACTGTATCATCAATCACCTGAGCATAGATGTGATTCAGGCTACGGAACACATTCAATCTGGGACGATCGGCCGTGCCTGATATTTTCATACGAATACGGCGATGTCGCCGTTGACGTGCTTGTCTTGATTTAACAGCCATGATCTTAACCTCTTATACCTTACCGGCCTTTCCAGCCTTCCGACGTACATATTCGCCCCGATACCGAATCCCTTTACCTTTGTAAGGTTCCGGCGGACGCATTTTGCGGATATTGGCTGCAATTTCACCCACTACTTGCTTGTCAATACCAGAAACAATAATGGTTTTGTTTCGATCTTCTACCCTGAATTCCACGTCTTTCGGTGGTTCAAATTCAACAGGGTGAGAAAAACCAACGCTCAACACCAGGGTTTTTCCTTTCATTTCTGCACGGTAACCAACGCCTTCAATCTCCAACACTTTGGAGAAGCCTTCGCTTACGCCAAGTACCATGTTGTTAATTAAAGCACGGGTTAATCCATGCAGTGCCCGATGTTCACGAGAATCGCTGGGACGTTGAACAGTTAAAACACCATCTTCGATATTGACACTCATGTCAGCAGGAATAATTTGTGTCAAACTGCCTTTTGGGCCAGTAACTTTAACTTCTGAACCGCTGACATCAACTTTCACACCATTAGGTATGGTGATCGGAAGTTTTCCAATTCGTGACATGCTAAACCTCCGTTTACCAGACCTTACAAAGAACTTCGCCGCCAAGTCCTTGACGACGAGCTTTTTGCCCGGTCATAACACCCTTGGATGTTGTGACGACTGCCACACCCATACCACTTAGTACCCAAGGGATTTCCTGTTTGCCTACATACACGCGCCGCCCTGGTTTGCTTACACGTTCCAAGCCAGTGATAACTGACCGACGGGTACGACGATCTCCCACGTACTTCAATGTAATTTGCAGTACGGGTTGTGGGGATTGAGGAATCACTTGATAGTCCTCAATGTACCCTTCGTCTTTTAATACCTGAGCAATTGCCTCTTTTATTGTGGAATGAGGCATGGATACGGCCGTATGCTGCCGCATAATGGCATTGCGCATGCGTGTCAACATATCTGCAATCGGATCACTCATTGACATAATTGCACCCCTACCAACTAGACTTCACGACGCCAGGGATATTACCCTTCAACGCCTCTTCACGGAAGCAAATACGGCACAAACCAAACCGACGGATATAACCCCGTGGGCGGCCGCACAACCGACAGCGATTACGGACGCGAACCTTATATTTTCGCTTTTGTTCACGTGCGATCATAGATTTCTTGGCCATCTTCTCTCTCCTGCCCTAATTCTGGTAAAACGGCATCCCCAACAGGGCCAACAAGCGACGACCTTCTTCATCATTCTTAGCCGTCGTCACAATACTTACTTCCAAACCGCGAATTTTATCAATGCGGTCATAATCAATTTCCGGGAAAATCAACTGTTCACGTAAACCCAGTGTGTAATTACCCCGGCCATCAAACGAATCAGGGGAAATTCCCTGAAAGTCACGCGTACGTGGCAGCGCAACGTGAATCAAACGCGTCAAAAAGCTCCACATACGTTCGCCGCGCAAAGTCACTTTCAAACCGATAGAGCGACCTTCACGCAGTTTAAAGCTAGCAATCGACTTTTTTGCTTTGGTTACAACAGGACGCTGCCCGGTGATGGCTACAATATCATTGGTAGCAAATTCAATTGCTTTTGGGTTATCCAGTGCTTCACCCAAACCAACATTTACAACCACCTTCGTTATGCGCGGAATTTGCATTGGACTTTTGTAATTAAATTCCTTGCTTAACGCGGGAGCAACCTCATTTTTATATTGCTCTTTCAAAGGCGTTAACATTATTTCCTCCGAGTTGAGTGGCAGGTTGGCATACGGCCGTAACCAAAAACAAAAACCGTATATCAGGCCACCTGGCTCACCTCAAAATTCACCTAAAACTAATCAATCGTTGCGCCACTTTTCTTAGCCACACGAACACGCGAGCCATCTTCAGAGCGACGCACACCAACACGTGTTGGTTCACCACTATCCGGGTCAACCAACATGACATTAGACACATGAATTGGTGCTTCAAACTCAATAATACCGCCCTGAGCCTGAGAAACACCACCAGTTGGCCGCGGCCGCTGATGCTTCTTTACCAAATTCACACCAGACACCACAACCCGGTTCTCCTTAGGCAGCACACGCTGAACAGTGCCCCGAGAACCCTTATAATTACCAGAAATTACCTGGACTTCATCACCAACTTTAATACGCATAACAAACTCTCCAGCCCAAATCTGGCAAACTATAGCACTTCTGGCGCCAATGACATGATGCGGTTAAAACCCTTCTCCCGCAATTCACGAGCCACTGGCCCAAAAATACGTGTCCCAACAGGATTCTTGCTTGCCGGATCAATAATAACGGCCGCATTGTCATCAAAACGAATATAGCTGCCATCCTTGCGCTTATATTCCTTCTTCGTGCGCACAACAACAGCCTTCACAACCGTCCCCTTCTTCACATTAGAATTCGGAACAGCCTTCTTCACAGTCGCAGTGACGACATCACCAACACTGCCATAACGACGCACCGAACCACCCATTACCTGAATAACAAGCAGTTCACGAGCACCTGAGTTATCAGCAACATTCAGACGACTTTCTTTTTGAATCATCGTATTGCCTCACTTATTTAGCCCGTTCCAAAATGGAAACAACGGCAAATCGCTTATGCCGGCTGTACGGTTTCGACTCAATAATCTGCACCGTATCGCCCACTCGACATTCATTGGCTTCATCATGCGCTTTATATTTCTTCACACGGCCAAATACTTTTCCATAAATCGGGTGACGTTTTTTGGTTGTAACAGCCACAACGACCGTCTTATCCATTTTGTCACTCGTCACCACGCCAACCAATCGCTTGCGTTGTTCTCTCATCTTTCACCTACCCTGCAATTTCAAAACTGGTTACCAGACGCGGTGTCTCTTTGGCCCGAGCAGCACGTCCTTTTGGCTGCTTCTTGTTCAAATTCACCGAAGCCGTCGCCAACTGGGTGCCATTCTCGTCAGAAAATGTAACCAGCCAGGCACTGTCCTCGTATGAAAATCTGGCATTTGCCTGCCATTGTTTTCCAGCCAAAGCCGCTGCAATTTCCGGCTCATCCACTGCCACATCCACAGCTTGCTGCCGCATATTCAATACGGTTTGCAGCCGGGCAATTTCACGGCGGACTTCTTTAATGCGCGCTGTGTTTTCTAAGCGTGCAGAAGCCTTCTGAAACCGTAAATTAAACATTTCTTCACGAGCATTCTCAAGAAGTTCTTGCAGCTTCTCATTGCTCATTTCACGAAGTTCAACAATAGTAGTCATTACAGTTGATCCTCCCGAGATACAATCTGGGTTTTAATTGGAAGCTTGTACCCGGCAAGACGCAACCCTTCACGAGCAATTTCTTCTGGTACGCCGGAAATTTCAAAAATTATCCGGCCAGGCTTCACAACTGCAACCCAATGATCAACCGATCCCTTACCTTTACCCATACGGGTTTCAGCAGCACGGGCTGTCACCGGCTTGTCAGGGAATATCCGAATCCAATATTTACCGCGACGCCGCATTTTACGAACAATGGTCTGACGAATGGCTTCGATCTGACGACTGGTAATCCAACCCGGCTCTAAAGCCTGAATTCCAAAATCACCATGAAGCAGCTCTGTACCGCCTTTGGCCTTCCCTTTCATGCGACCGCGGAATTGCTTCCTGTATTTCACACGTTTTGGCATTAACATGATTCACTCTCCGCCACATGCACCCAGCCATAAAACAGGCACATGTGTGTCTTTTTACTCGCTAATGTAAACGTCGGTTGCTTCCGCACGTTGAGGCAGGATTTCACCATTGTAAACCCATACCTTGACACCAATTTGACCAAAGGTGGTTAAAGCTTCGCAGAAACCGTAATCCATGTCTGCACGGATGGTGTTACGCGGTACACGGCCGTCCCAAATCTTTTCCTTTCGAGACATTTCCGAACCACCTAAACGGCCGCTTACTTCAATACGAATACCCTGAACACCCTGCCGCATCGCCTGCATAATTGCACGCTTCATTGCACGGCTGTGAGAAATACGGCGTTCCAACTGCCCCGCAATATTCTCAGCAATCAATTGAGCATTCGTATCCGGTTGAGTAATTTCTTCCACTTCAACCTTCACGGCCTTACCAGTCAAATCACGCAGCATCCCGCGCAAATCCTTCACAGCAGACCCCTTCCGGCCTATCACAATACCAGGCTTTGACGTATGGATTGTCACTTGAACCTGATTAGGGGCTGCTCTTTCAATTTCCAAATTGGCAATACCAGCTTTAGGCAAAGCCTTATTAATTGCTTTGCGAATCTCAAAATCTTCATGCAGCAAATCTTGGTAAAGCTGGCCTTCAGCAAACCAACGTGTATTCCAATCACGAATACTCTTTAAACGAAATCCTACCGGATGTACTTTGCGTCCCAACGTCATTCCTCCACGCGACTAAATGTCGCCATAGCCTGAAACTTCGCGTTCAGCCAACACAACTGTAATATGAGAAGACCGACGCATAATTGGCCGAAAACGGCCGCGACCGGCAAAACGCCCACCATAAGGAGCCTTCCGATGACGCGGCCCCTCATCAGCAAAAATTTTACTCACATACAGCTCATCAACTTCAAGGCCATAGTTTTGTTCAGCATTCGCTACGGCCGATTGCACCAATTTATACACCGGTTCAGCAGCATGCTGCGGCATATAACGCAAAATTTCCAACGCTTCATCAGCACGCTTACCACGAATCGCATCCACCACCAGGCGCACCTTACGCGGTGTAATTTGGATAAAACGTGCCTTTGCAGTTACTTCAAATGCTTCAGCCATGATTAACGCCTCCGCCCTTTCTTCTCAGCCTTGCTGATATGACCGCGGAACGTCCGAGTCGGAGCAAATTCACCCAACTTATGACCCACCATATTCTCCGTAATATAAATCGGAATATGGCGCCGACCGTCATAAACAGCAATCGTATGTCCCACCATTTGGGGGAAAATTGTACTTGCTCTTGACCAGGTACGAATTACCTGACGGCCCTTGGTTTCATTCAAACGTTCAACCTTACGCAGCAATTTAGGCTCTACATAAGGCCCTTTTTTCAATGAACGTGACATACCAAATACCTCCTATCCCTCTTAACGGCGCTTCTTCGAGCGACGACGCATAATAAACTTATCCGTCGACTTATTGCGACGTGTCCGCATACCTTGTGCAGGTTTACCCCAAGGCGTTTTTGGACCTGCCATACCAATCGGCGAACGACCCTCACCACCACCATGTGGATGGTCCCGAGGTGTCATTGCAGAACCACGCACCGTTGGGCGAATACCCAAATGGCGTTTCCGACCAGCCTTACCCAATTTCACATTGCCATGTTCCACATTACCAACCTGGCCAATCGTCGCCAGGCATTCTTGCGGCACATAGCGCTGCTCACCAGAGGGCAAGCGCAGTGTCACATACTTCGGATGATCCTTGGCCAATAACTGAGCCGATGTACCAGCCGAACGAACCAATTGACCACCCCGCCCTGGCTGCAGTTCAATATTGTGCACCAGAGTACCTAGAGGGATATTTTGCAGAGGCAAGGCATTACCAGGCCGAATATCAGCTCCAACGCCGCTCATCACCTCGTCGCCAACATTCAATCCCAGCGGCGCAATGATGTAGCGCTTTTCACCATCTGCATAAACCAACAGCGCAATACGCGCAGAACGGTTCGGATCATATTCAATCGTTTCAACGCGAGCCGGAACACCATGTTTGTTCCGCCGAAAATCAATCTCACGATAACGACGCTTATGACCACCGCCACGGTGACGAATTGTCACCTTACCACGTGCGTTTCGACCGCCCCGCTTCCGTAAGCCCCGTGTCAAAGAAGACTCAGGAGCAGAGCGCGTCACCTCTTCAAAAGTCTGCCCGCTCATATCGCGGCGACCAGGTGAAGTAGGTTTAAAAACTTTAATAGGCATCTTTCCTCCAGAGACGGATTGCAGGCTTGCTAACGGTCAGGAACAATACCCTCACACGCCACAAACCCTCATCCCTGCTCAAAATTTATTAAACCAATTAAACACCTTCAAACAAATCAATACTGTCCCCATCGGCTAACGTCACAACAGCCTTCTTCCAACCTGGCTTCCGTACTGCAATACGACGCCACCGACGAGCACGTTTGGCAGGCATATTTGCTACCCGCACTTTTTCCACTGTCACATCAGGCCACGCCAATTCAATGGCCTGCTTAATCTGCATTTTGTTTGCCCGAGAATCAACCACAAAAGTGTATTGGTTGTGCAAATCAGCAACAAAATTGCTTTTTTCTGTAATAACAGGACGACGAATGATTTCACGCCAATGCATTGTTTATTCCTCCTCTTCCCCAGTCAAGTAATCATCAAGCCCCAGGAAGGAGTCAATTTCTTCAATTGCAGAAAGCGGCATCACTAATTTTTCGTGTCCCAAAATATCACGAATATTCAGGTACTGTGCCCGCAGTGTTTTTACGGCCGTTAAATTACGCGCCGACTTCTCCACATTCTCATCCCGGTCAGGCATCAATACCAACGCACTCCGCGCATCCGCCGCCACATTCGACATAACCTCAGCAAACACCTTCGTCTTCGGAGCTTCCATTTCCAAACGCTCCAAAACAACCACATCACCACCAGCCGCTTTCGCACTCAAAGCAGAACGCAAAGCTGCTCGGCGCATCTTTCGTGGCATTTGCTTCGTATACTTCCGGGGCTTAGGCCCATGAGCCACACCACCGCCTACAAAGATCGGCGCCCGACGGCTGCCATGACGCGCACGTCCTGTGCCCTTCTGACGATAAACCTTCGCCGTCGTCCGATTCACCTCAGAGCGCCCTTTCGTTTTATGCGTCCCCTGGCGAGCATTCGCCAACTGCCGCACCAGCGCCTGATGCATCAAATCACGATTAATTTCCGCTTCAAAAATACTGGCTGGAAGCTCGACGCTGCTAACCTCTTCACCAGCCATGTTATAAACTGGAACTTTCATCACCAAGCCTCCATTAACTCTTTGCCGCATCCCGAATAACAACCAAAGAACCCTTTGGCCCCGGAACCGAACCCTTCACAGCAATCAAATTCTTCTCGGCATCAATGCGAACCACTTCCAGGTTTTGCGACGTAAAACGCACATTCCCGGAACGGCCAGACATCTTCTTGCCTTTAAACACATGACCAGTGCCGGAGGTAGCACCAATAGAACCAGGAGCACGCCAGCGATCAGATTGACCATGAGTTTTAGGACCACCGCCAAAACCATACCGTTTGACAGTACCCGTAAAACCACGTCCCTTTGTACGACCAACAACATCCACACGGTCGCCAATCTCAAACTGCTCAACATTCAACTGTTGACCCAGCTCATAATCACCAACGCTGCTCGTGCGAAATTCACGCAAATAACGAACGGCCGGTACACCATCCAGTTTCTTGCGGATTGGATGCTTTTTATCACGCTTCAGCAAACCCAGATGCCCGCGTTCACCTTTAGTCAGACGTTTTTCCTTCGCCTCACCAAAACCGAGCTGAACAGCATTGTAGCCATCCGTTTCGTCTGTTTTTATTTGTGTAACGTAACAGGGTCCCGCCTGAATGACGGTAACAGGAGTGACATTGCCCATGTCATCAAAAACTTGAGCCATGCCTAATTTAATGCCTAGTAATCCTTTCACAATAACCTCCCAGGACTGTCAGCCACCAGGCTAAAGCTGCATCATCCTTCAATTCAATTGTTTTAATTTGTCGAAATCAAACTCACAACATCTTAAAAACAAAGATGCAGCTAAATCGAAATTTCAATATCAACACCAGCAGGTAAATTCAAACGCATCAATGTATCAACCGTTTTGTTATCCGGGTTAATGACATCAATCAAACGCTTGTGCGTCCGAATTTCAAAATGTTCATGTGAATCTTTATCAATAAATGTACTGCGACGCACTGTAAAACGTTCAATACGTGTCGGCAGGGGAACTGGCCCTACTACACTGGCCCCAGTACGCTCTGCTGCGCCAACAATGCGCTTTGCAGATTGATCCAGAACACGATGATCATATGCCTTCAAACGAATGCGGATTTTTTGCTTAGCCATATATCGCCTCGATAAGAGGGGCATTCACTAAGTGAATGCCCCTGCTAAACTACTATGCAATAATCTTGGTGATAACACCAGCACCAACCGTCAAACCACCCTCACGAA